>JARFQW010000113.1 GCA_029287575.1 Gammaproteobacteria bacterium
CCTTTATGCGTGGTTCACCGGGCTGGTGTACATCACGCCGCTGATCGGCGGCTGGTTGGCCGACAACTACCTGGGCCAGCGCAAGGCGATCATCTTCGGCGGCACGCTGATGGCGGCGGGCCAGTTCATGCTGGGCACGCCCCATGCCTGGATTCCGGGCCAGGAGACCCTGTTCTTCTACGTGGGCCTGGCACTGCTGATCGCCGGAAACGGCCTGTTCAAGCCGAATATCTCGACCATGGTGGGCGACCTCTACGAGGAAGGCGACCACCGCCGCGACGGCGCGTTCACGATCTTCTACATGGGCATCAACGTTGGCGCGTTCCTGTCCGGCATCGTCGTGGGCTCGGTCGTGGCGGCCTTCGGCGGCAACTGGCAGGCCGGCTTCATTTGCGCCGGCATCGGCATGGTGCTGTCGCTCCTCATCCAGCTGATGTTCGCCCGCAGGCTTCTGGGCGACATCGGCGTGACGCCGGCGGCGGAGCTTTCCCGGGCCCAGCAGCTGAAGGATGGCAAGGACGGGCATGAGCCGCTGACCGCAGTGGAGCGGGACCGGATCAAGGTGATCCTGATCATGGGCCTGTTCACCATTGTCTTCTGGGCGGGCTTCGAGCAGGCCGGCGGACTGATGAACATCTACGCCAACGAATTCACCAACCGGAACCTGGGCAGCTTCGAGGTGCCCACCACATGGTTTCAGTCCCTGAACCCCCTGTTTATCGTCGTCTTCGCGCCGGTGATTGCCAGCATCTGGGTGCGCATGGGTGACAGCGAGCCGAGCTCGCCGGTGAAGTTCGGCATGGGCCTGGTTCTGCTGGGGATCGGCTTCCTCTTCATGGTGGGCGCAGTCCTCCAGCAGGGCGGCGACCCGTCCGTGAAGACCAGCATGATCTGGCTGGTGGGCGCCTACTTTTTCCACACGATGGGTGAGCTGTGCCTGTCCCCCATCGGCCTGTCCATGGTCACCAAGCTGGCGCCGCTGCGGCTGGCGTCGCTGATGATGGGCGCGTGGTTCGGGTTTACGGCCCTGGCCAACTACGCCGCCGGCTTCATCGGCTCATTCATCGGTCACGGCGACACGGCCAGCCAGGTGGACAACGCGATGGCTATCTTCGGCGGCATCGCGATCACGGCGGCTGTCTCCGGCCTCGTCCTGTTCCTGTTGTCCAACAAGCTCATTGACTGGATGCATGGTGCCGAAGGCCCGTCCACGCACACGGCGGTGGACGACGAAATCGGCGTTACCGGCGCTCACGAGGCGGTGGCGGAGCGGTAAACGCCCTTTCATTGCGGGACGGAAACAGGAAGAACCCCGGCCTCGCGCCGGGGTTCTTCGTTCTGATCTGCCAGACGGTGGCGATGACTGGCAACGGATCCGGCTTTTCGGTTGTCCGAGACCCCATAGGGACAGGCCGCTGCCGCGGAGAGATCGGAGCGGCGCCTGCCACCCCGGCCTAAACTCGTCCGCGCCGCGGACAGCTGACATCGAGGCCGCTACCGGACCGTTTTCTCAGGGGCGATATCGCCGTCGATGACCTTCTGGCTGACCCCGTAATAACGAACAGTGAATGAAAAATCCTGGCCCCGGGTGTCGATGTTGTTGGGTGCGTCTTCACCACAGTTGAAGGACACGGTAATGGTGCCGTCGTCTTTTGCTTGCCATCTTTGTGAATTCACATTCTTCACGCCTTCCATGAGGTAGCGGTCCTTGTCATAGGCTGTGATCGACGTGAAATACGTTGATTCGGGATCCTCGAAGGTCGTACTGAGGCAGTCGTCCGCGCCGAGTGAAACCGAATTGGTATAGAAATTCGCTACACCCACTTCGGGTGAAGACCCGCCCCAGCCATTGGCGTTTTCGAGATTCCATTGATGGAGGTCCGTGATTTCCGCTGAGGTTCGCGGGAACGTGTACGCAAACGGCCGTCCCTGGGTTTCCGCCGTCAACCGGGATGTCCACTTCTCAACTTCCTCGAAATCGTAGTTGGGTAACGCATAGCCCCCGAAATTGAGAATGTTGCTATCAATCTGGTCCTGCGCCCGGCGCGCGGCGTCAAGTCCCTTCTCCGTGCCGGTTCGGTATATCAGCAGCGCGTGATTCGTCTCCAAAGGCAGATCGTAGACACCAGCGTTGACGACGTAGTGCTGGCCGTGCCCTCCTTCGGTGACCACCTGCACTGCCATGTAAACGTCAACCTCCGGTATCGAGAACTGCACCTTGTCATCGACCGCCTCGACTACGGCAACTGAATACAGAGTGTCGTCATTCATCTGGACCGTCGGTGCCGCTCTTCCGCGCGGTGGCAGGTCGCGCATATGCACAAGCTCCTTGTCGGCTCCCAGGCCAATCCAGTTTTTGTAGTTCCTGGCGGTCTCCGCGCGCGCGTAGTTTTGCTCCGTAACGGTCAGCGTCGCCGCGGGCGCTTCGGGACTCGAAGATCTGTTAGGGGTATCGGCCGGGTTCGCGCCGGTGGGCGACTCCTGCGGCGAGCAGGCGGTCAAGGACGCCAGTATCAGGGCAACGAAGAACGATACTTTCATTGGGTTTTGTTTCTTATCCTGGAAGGGTTGCCAGGGCACGGTCCCTTCGGTTCTAGCAAGGTAACGGTGGAAACCGCGGTCGAAGCAAGCGCCGCAGGTTCTGAATGCCGGTCCCCTACCCTTCTGCCTGCTGTTCTTCCACCTGCTTGGAATCCGGCACGAGGATTCTCGCCATCACGATTCCGGCTTCGTAGAGGATGTACACGGGCACAGCCAGCAAGGTTTGGGAAATGATATCCGGCGGGGTCAGCAGCATGCCGAGCACGAATGCCCCAATGAGGACATAGGCGCGCTTCTTCCCCAGCGCCTCAGGTGTCGTGATGCCGGCCCAGACAACGAGTACGGTCGCTATGGGTACTTCGAAGGCCATGCCAAAGGCGAAAAACAGCGCGATCACGAAGTTCAGATAGGAGTTGATGTCCGTCATCACCTCTACGCCTTCCGGCGCCACGGCCGTAAAGAAACCGAACATCAGCGGGAAGACAACGAAATAGGCGAACGCCACACCCGCGTAGAACAGGATGATGCTGGAGATCAGCATCGGGATCGCGAAGCGTTTCTCCTGCTGGTACAGGCCGGGCGCGATAAAGGCCCAAGCCTGATATAGCACCCAGGGCATGGCCAGGAAAATCGCTCCGACCATCGCCATCTTGAAGGGCGTGAGGAACGGAGAGGCCACCTGGGTTGCGATCATGCTGGTGCCTTCCGGCAGCTTTGCCATCAGCGGTTCGGCCACCAGCGTGAACAGCTGGTTGGCGAACGGCGCCATGGCGACGAACAGCACGAGAATCACCGCCACCATGCGCAGGAGGCGGGTCCGTAATTCAATCAGGTGAGAAAGCAGGGGCGCTTCGCCGCCCAGTTCCTCAGGCTGGTCCTCGGCGCTCATCCTGTGGGTCTGCGCTCTCTGCGGAAGATGGTGTGGGTGGGGACGGCGCCCCGCTTGCTGCGTCAGCTTCGGGAGCCTTGCCCTCCTCCGGATCGGCCGCCTCCGTCGGGACGGAGGCTGGCGGGGCCGCCGGCTTGGCGGCCGGCCGCTGAGGCGCTGCCGCCATGTCGGCCTCCAGCTCGCGCTCGATCTGCACTCGAAGGCTCCGGGCCATATAGCGGGCCTTGCCGGCCCAGGCGCCGACCTTGTTCACCACGCCAGGCAGGCGCTTGGGTCCCAGCACCAGTAGCGCCAGAACCATGATGAACAGGATCTCCCAGAAGCCGACGTCGAACACGTCGGGTCAGACCTTGTCGCGCTCGGCGCTCCTGGTCTCCTCGAAGGTAGCGTCGGGGGCCGTGTCAGGCTTCGCCGTTTCGTCGGCGATCTCCTTGCGGGCCTCATCCTCGCCTTTTTCCATGGCATCCCGGAAGCCCTTGACCGCCCCTCCCAGGTCCTTACCTACCGTACGCAGTTTCTTGGTGCCGAACACCAGGACCACGATCAGCAGAATGATCAGCAGCTGCCAGAGGCTGATACCGCCAAATCCCATTGCAAACTCCTCACCGGCCGCCAGACGGCCGAAGCTGTTGATAGGAGATGATACCGCGAATCCGTGGTCAGGCTCGCGGCCTTTTCGTGCCCGCCAATCTGCGCGGCGTCACTCGGCGGGGGCGGCCCGCAGCCAGAACGTGACCGGGCCGTCGTTCACGAGCTCGATCTGCATGTGGGCGCCGAATCGGCCGCTGGCGACCACCGGGTGGACCTCCCGCGCCCTCGCCAGCAGATAGTCGAAGTGGCGCCGGCCGACCTCCGGGGCGGCGGCCTTCGTAAACGAGGCCCGCATGCCCTTGTGGGTATCTGCCGCCAGAGTGAACTGGGAGACCAGCATCAGCTCCCCACGGGTGTCGGTCAGGCTCTGGTTCATGCGCCCCTCGGCGTCAGCGAACACCCGGTACCCCAGAATGCGTTCCAGCAGGCGGTCCGCCTGGGCGCGGGTATCCGCGCGTTCCACGGCCACCAGGGCCAGAATCCCGCCGCCAATCCGGCCCACAACGGAATCCTCCACCGTCACGATGGCGTGCTTTACCCGCTGAATCAATGCGATCACGGCGCCTCCCGGAGGATATTCTAGCGGGGGAGGGGCTCGTTCGCACACCACGATACGGCAGCTTGGGCAGCGAATGTGTCATATTAACCCTATAATTAATTATAAAATTACCTGATCGATTCGATTCTTGCCCACAAGTGGCGCATTTGAATCCCGCGGACGCACGTTCAATCCCGCAACTCTTTGGATGAAGGCGGTTCATCTGCTATTAGTTACCGTTCGGGCAGTCGCCCGGGCGAATCGGGGAAGGGGGCGCCCCATGAAGCGACGCGATATTCTGGCCGGCCTGGGCGCCGGCGCAGTGGCGGCCGGTCTTACGGCCTGTGCGCCGCCGGGCAGTGGTCCGGCTGCTAGCGGCGGAACCGGCGAGGTCATTCGCTGGAAAATGGTCACCACGTGGCCGCCGGGTTTTCCGGGTCTGGGCACCGGCGCGGCGAACCTGGCAAAACTGATTGGCGAACTATCCGGGGGTCGGCTCCAGGTTCAGGTATACGGGGCAGGCGAGCTCGTGCCGGCGTTCGAAGTCTTCGACGCGGTTTCCAGCGGAACGGCCGAAATGGGTCACGGCGCCGCCTACTACTGGAAGGGCAAGTCCGAGGCCGCCCAGTTTTTTGCGTCCGTGCCCTTCGGGATGAACGCCCAGGAGCTCAATGCCTGGTTCTACTACGGAGACGGCCTGGATCTGTGGCGGGAAATCTACGAGCCGTTCGGACTCATACCGGCGCCAGCGGGCAATACCGGCGTGCAGATGGGCGGCTGGTTCAACAAGGAGATCAACGGGCTCGGGGATCTGGACGGCCTGAAGATGCGGATACCGGGCCTTGGGGGCGAAGTGCTGCGCCGGGCCGGCGGAACGCCCGTCAATCTCCCGGGCGGGGAGATCTTTACCGCCCTGCAGACCGGCAGTATCGACGCCACGGAGTGGGTCGGTCCCTACAACGATCTGGCGTTTGGTCTCCACCAGGTTGCCCGATACTACTACTACCCCGGATGGCACGAGCCCGGCACATGCCTGGAGGCCATCTTCAACGCCGACGCCTTCAACGCCCTGCCAGCCGACCTGCAGTCCATCTGCACGAATGCGTGCAAGGTGGCGACCCAGTCCATGCTGTCGGAGTTCACCGCGCGCAACCAGCAGGCGCTGGAGACGCTCGTCAGCGAGCACGGCGTGGAATTGCGGCGTTTTCCCGACGAGGTTCTCGCACGGCTGAGGGCCCTGAGCGAAGAGATGCTCGACGAAATGGCCGCGGCCGACCCGATGGTGGCCAGGGTGCACGGTAACCAGAAGGCGTTCCAGCAGGGCGTGACCTCCTGGCACGAGATCTCCGAGGAGGCGTTCTACCGGGCACGGAGTCTCTGACGACCCGAGCCGCCGCGCCGGTTCCGGTCAGCAGTAACGTACAGCCACCCCTGGCCTGAACGGTCCCTGAGAAGGCGCCCGTAAAGAAGCCTTCACCAGCCCGTCACCTCGCTTTCATGCGTTCAATCCAGTCTGGCGGCGGGACAGCGACAGGGAATCGCCGCATGAACCGCCTTCGCAGCATGAAGCCGCTTCGGTACCGCACGGTCTTTATTTCGGACGTCCACCTCGGATTCAAGGGCTGCCAGGCTGAGCTGCTGCTGGATTTTCTCCGCAGCGTCGAGTGCGAGAAGCTGTACCTGGTGGGCGACATCATCGACTGCTGGAGCCTGAGAAACGGCCTGTACTGGCCGCAAGCCCACAACAACGTCATTCGCACGATTCTGGGCAAGGCCAAGCACGACACGGAAGTGATCTACGTGCCCGGTAACCATGACGAGCTGTTCCGCGATCACATCGGCCTGGTCTTCGGCAACCTCACCATCCGCCAGCGGGATCTCCATACCACCGCCGACGGACGGCGTCTGCTGGTTCTGCACGGCGACGAGTTTGACAGCGTGGTGAAGGTGAGTCCGCTACTGGCCCGGATCGGCGCTCGCGCGTATGGATTCCTGCTGCGCGCCAATCGCTACGTGAACGCAATCCGTCGCGGGCTGGGCTACGGATACTGGTCGCTGGCCGCGTTCCTCAAGCACCGGGTCAAAAACGCCGTGCAGTACATCGGCAACTTCGAGCAGGCGGTTGCCCACGCCGCCCGGCGGGAGGGCCTGGACGGGCTGGTCTGCGGCCACATCCACCGGCCCGAAGTGCGCGAGGTCAATGGCGTCCTGTATTGCAACGATGGTGACTGGGTAGAAAGCTGCTCCGCGCTGGTAGAGCACTTCGACGGGCGTCTGGAACTGCTGCACTGGGCCGAGTACCGCGCCGCCATGGAAGATAACGCATCGGAGGCCGCGGCCGCCCTCGACAACGCCGCATGAGGATTGCGCTGGCATCCGACGCCTGGATGCCCCAGACAAACGGCGTCGTGCGGACGCTTTCCAATACCGTGCGCACCCTCGAGGATCTCGGTCACGACGTCCGCATGATTACGCCGGTGCCTTTCGACACCCTCCCGCTTCCCACGTATCCGGAAATCCGAATAGCCCTGCGGTCCGCGTCCCGTATCCGTCGAATCCTGGATACGGCAAATCCCGAGCGGGTGCATATCGCGACCGAGGGCCCGATCGGATGGGCGGCACGAACCTGGTGCCTGCGAAGGGGCAGGGCGTTCACGACCTCGTTTCACACCCGTTTCCCAGAGTACCTGCGGATGCGCGCGCCGGTGCCGGAGCGCTGGACCTACCGCGCTCTGGCCTGGTTCCATCGGCGCGCCGCGCGCACCCTCGTGCCGACCCGCTCGCAGCAGGAGGACCTTTCCCGGCGCGGCTTCCGGAACCTGCGCGTGTGGGGCCGCGGCGTGGATACCCGCTTGTTCCGTCCGGGCCGCACCGGCAGGCTTCGCGGGCAACGGCCGATTCTCATGTACATGGGCCGGGTGGCTGTGGAGAAGAACATCGAGGCCTTTCTGAATCTGCGCGTCCCGGGGACCCGGGTCGTCGTGGGTGACGGTCCGGCCCTGAGCCGGCTCCGGGCGCAGTGGCCCGATGTCCAGTTTCTCGGCGCCCGTTACGGTGACGACCTGGCTGCGACCCTGGCCGATGCGGATGTGTTTGTCTTTCCCAGCCGCACCGATACGTTCGGTGTCGTGTTGCTCGAAGCGATGGCCTGCGGTGTTCCTGTGGCGGCTTATCCCGTCACCGGCCCGGTGGACGTCGTGGTCGATGGCCTGACGGGTGTGCTCGACAACGATCTGGATACCGCGGTCCGCGGCGCCCTCCGGCTGGACCCCGAAGCATGCCGCAAGTATGCCCTGGAACGTTCATGGGCCGCGGCGACACAGCAGTTTCTCGATGCCCTTGTGCCTGCGCTACCCGTAGATTCGCTCGGGCAGCCAGGTGGCCAGTTCGGGCCAGAGACCGAGCAGCGCCAGGGCCAGTAGCTGAATCAGGACGAACGGTGCGACGCCACGATAGATATCCGAGGTCCTGACCGAAGCTGGAGCGACGCCGCGCAGATAGAACAAGGCAAATCCGAACGGGGGCGTCAGAAACGATGTTTGCAGGTTGATGGCGATCATGACGCCGAGCCAGACCGGGTCCACACCCATGGCCAGCAGCACCGGGCCCACGATGGGAACGACCACGAAGGTGATCTCGATGAAGTCGAGCACGAAACCCAGCAGGAACATGACGATCATCACCGCCACGACGGCGCCGAATGTGCCGCCCGGAAGATCGGAAAGGAAGCCGCGCACGAGTTCGTCGCCCCCATAGCCTCGGAAGACCAGGGAGAACAGGGAGGCGCCGACCAGAATCATGAACACCATGCTTGTTACGGTCGCCGTTCGCCCGGCCACGGCCCGAAGGCAATCCACGTTCAGCTGGCCGCGCATCCCGGCAAGCAGCGTCGCTCCCATGGCGCCGACTCCGGCAGCCTCGGTGGGGGTCGCCAGCCCGCCGAGGATGGAGCCCAGTACCGCAAGGATCAGCAAAAGCGGCGGCAGCAGCGCGCGCAGAAGCTGCGCCGCGCCGGCACGCGAGTCCCTGTCGTCGTGAGGAGGCATGTCCGCGGGACGCAGAACTGCCAGGATCACCAGCCAGCCCAGATAGAGTCCCACGAGCAGCAGACCCGGGAGGAGGGCGCCGGCAAACAGGTCGCCCACCGATACCGTGTCCGGCGAGAAGATGCCCTGGCTGATCTGGGCCTGTTGATAGGCCGAGGACAACACGTCGCCGAGCAACACAAGGACGATGGAGGGCGGAATAATCTGCCCCAGCGTGCCGGCGGCACAGATCGTGCCCGTGGTGATGCTCGGCGAATAGCCGCGCTTGAGCATCACCGGCAGCGACAACAGGCCCATCGTGATGACGGTCGCGCCGACGATGCCGGTGCTCGCCGCGAGCAGCATGCCGACGACCGTGACCGCCATGGCAAGCCCGCCGCGAACCCGACCCATGAGCTGGGACAGGGTTTCGAGCAGTTCCTCGGCCAGCCGGGACCGCTCGAGCATGACACCCATAAACACGAACAGCGGCACCGCGACGAGCGTTTCGTTGGTCATGACCCCGAACAGCCGGCTGGGCATGGCGGAGAGGTAGTGGGAGTCGAATGCGCCGGTGAGAGTTCCTCCGAGTGCAAACAGCAAGGCGACTCCGGCAAGCGTGAACGCGACCGGAAATCCGGTCAGCAGTACCGCCACGGCCGTCAGGAACATGATCAGGGCCATGCCGTGGGGCGCCTCAGGCTGGCGGAGCGCCGGCCGTCGGCCGGAGGCTGAGCCACGACCGGGCGGCCAGGGCCAGACCCTGCAGGATCAGCAGGACGGGCATCGCCAGGATCACGCTCTTCAGCAGGAACAGTCCCGGCAGTCCGCCGGCTTCGCGGCTCGCCTCGCCGATGCGCCAGGAAGTCGACACGTACCCGAACGACGAGACCAGGAGAAACACGCAGAAGGGAATCAGCAGCAGAAACACACCCCCAATGTCCACCAGCGCGCGGCGCCGCGCCGGCATGTCGCGGTAGAAGACGTCGACCCGCACCTGTTCGTCCAGGGAGAGGGCCCAGGCCGCGGCCAGCATGAAGACCACGCTGTGCATCCAGGTGACGGTTTCCTGCAGCCAGATCCAGCCCGCGTCGAAGAAGTACCGGGCGACGACGACCACGCAGGTTACGAGCACCATGGCCACGGTCAGCCAGCTGACGATCCGGCCAATGCGCTCGTTGAGCCGATCGATGCGGTCGGCAAAGTCCTCGAGGCGGATCGTCACAGTTCCCGCATGACCCGGGCTTCCTCCGGGCTGGGTTCGAAACCCCGGGTTTCGTAATGGCTGAAAATCGCGTCGAGGACCTCGTCGGCGGTCTCGACGATCTGCATCAGCGCCAGTTCCTGTTCGGAAATCGTGCCCCGCGGAACCAGGGTGTTGCGCAGCCAGTCGAGCAGACCCGACCAGAACGGGGCGTGGACCAGCAGGACCGGAATCCGGCGCGTCTTGCCGGTTTGAATGAGCGTCAGAATCTCCAGCAGTTCGTCCAGGGTTCCGAAACCGCCAGGCATGACCACGTAGGCGGACGCGTACTTGACGAACATCACCTTGCGGGAGAAAAAGTGCCGGTACTCAAGGGCCACGTCCTGATAGGGGTTGGGAACCTGCTCCGTGGGCAGGTGGATATTGAGCCCCACACTCGGGGAATCGCCCTCGAATGCGCCGCGGCTGCCGGCCTCCATGATGCCCGGACCGCCGCCGGTGACGACTGTGAACCCGGCGTCCGACAGGCGGCGCGCGATGCTTCTGGCTAACTCGTAGAGCGGGTCCCCGGCCGGAGTCCGGGCCGAGCCGAAGAAGGTGACCGAGGGCTGCAGGGGTGCGAGTTCTTCGAAGCCCTGCACGAACTCCGCCATGATCTGAAAGACGCGCCAGGACTCCTGGCTCGCACGGTCCTCTTCGGGATGCATGGCCCGGGCGGGCCGGTTTTTGCGCGGTCGCGAGGTCACGGTCCGGCCTCCCTTGCGAGGCGCTTCAGAAAGACTTCCAGCTCCCGCGCCACCTGCATGTCGCCCCGGCCGCGGGCCACGTCCAGCCCTTCCTTCCAGGCCCGTTGTGCGGCCTCTATCTGGCCGTCCTCGCGCAGCGCGCGGCCCAGCAGTTTCCAGGCAGCCGAGTAGCCGGCGTCCTGCTCGACGGCCGCCTGAAGATGCGCCGCCGCGGCCCGATAGTCGCCCTCGTTGAGGCAAGCGTTGCCGAGCGAGAATCTCAGCATCGGATTGTCCTGGCCGGCTGCCAGCATGGCTTCGAGCTTGTCCTTCATCGTTGCACGGGCCTCACTGGCGCCAGAAATCGCTGGTAAACAGCACGAGGAGAGTAAAGATTTCGAGCCGCCCAAGAACCATTGCCGTGACACAGACCCACTTGGACATATCACCGATACCGGCGTAGTTCTGGGCGACATCACCGAGCCCGGGCCCCAGGTTGTTGAGCGTCGCGGCGATAGCGGAAAAGGCGGTGACCTGGTCCAGGCCGAAGAACATGAGCACCGCCATCAGGGCGCCGAACACCACGACATAGGTAGAGAAGAATCCCCAGACGGCTTCAACCACCCGGGGCGGTACGCCGCGGGTTCCGAGCCGGACCGGAATCTCGGCCGCCGGATGCAGCAGCCGGGACATCTCGCGGACCCCCTGTTTGTAGATGAGGACCCAGCGAATCACCTTGATGCCGCCGCCGGTGGATCCGGCGCAGCCCCCAATGAAGCTCGCGAGGATCAGGAGCACGGGGACCGCCCGGGGCCAGTCGGCGAAATCGGCCGTGGCGAATCCCGTTGTCGTCCCGATTGAGACGACCTGGAACAAGCCCTTGGTCAGGGCTTCCTGCCACGTCGGATATACGTCCTGGAGTTTCAGCGCCACCGTCACGATCAGAAACAGTCCGCCCAGCACGGTGGCGTAGGCGCGAAACTCGGGGTCCAGCAGGTAGCCCCGGGCGGCTTCGGTTGCGGACACCTGGCCGCGGCTGCGCCGGCGCAGCCGCGGCAGCCCGGAGGGACGATGTTCCAGCCGCAGAGGCCGGATTCGCTGCCAGGCAACGAAATGCAGCGAGAAATTGATGCCGGCGAGGAACATGAAGGCAATACAGACCATTTCCACCGCCGTGCTGTCGAACCAGGCGATGCTGGTGTCGTGGGTGGAGAACCCACCGATCGCGACGGTGCTGAACGAATGGCCGATAGCGTCGAACCATTCCATGCCGGCAAGCCGGTAGGCGACCGCGCAGGCCACCGTCAGTATCAGGTAGATAACCCAGAGCGCGCGTGCCGTCTGGGTGATGCGCGGCGTCAGTTTCGTGTCCTTGACCGGACCCGGAAACTCCGCCCGATACAGCTGCATGCCGCCGACACCGAGCAGCGGGAGGATCGCCACGGCCAGAACGATGATCCCCATTCCGCCGAGCCACTGGAGCTGTTGCCGGTAGTAGAGGATCGAGTGGGGCAGTGTATCCAGGCCTACCAGCACCGTGGCCCCGGTTGTCGTCAGTCCGGAAACCGACTCGAACACGGCGTCGGAGAACCCCATGACCGGCAGATCGGCAATCAGCAGCGGTACGCAGCCGGCAAGACCCAGCCCGATCCAGAAGGCGCAGACGATCATGAAACCGTCGCGGATTTTGAGCTCGCCGCGAGCCCGTCGGACCGGGAAAAAAATCAGACCGCCGATGAAAAAAATCAGCAGCGCGCCGTCCAGAAACGCGTCCCAGTTGCCGTCGTTGTAGAGCCACGACACGAACATGGGCGGCAGCATGGTGACGCTGAACACCATGAGCAGCAGGCCGAGAATCCGCTGAACGAGCGGGAAATTCATGCGTTAACTCATGGGCATTGACGTAAGCCGGCTCACTGATCAGATATAGGTCACACCGACCTGGAAGAGCTTCTCCACCGCCGGAATCTTGCTCCGGTCGGTGAGGAATACGATCACATGGTCTTCGGCCTGGATTTCCGAATCGTGATGGGCCATCAGCACATCATCGCCACGTACCATGGCGGCAATGCTGACTCCCTTGGGGAGCGCCACGTCCTCGATTTTCTTGCCCACGATGCGGGACGTCTGATCATCACCGTGGGCGACCACCTCGATGGCTTCCGCGGCGCCGTTGCGCAGGGTATGCACCTGGCCGACGTCCAGGCGCATCGAGCGTACCCGCGCCAGCAGCGCATTCAGCGTGATCTGCTGCGGCGAAACGGCGATGTCCACGTACTGGCCCTCGACCAGGTCTGCGTAGGACGGCCGGTTGATCAATGCGATTACCTTGGACACGCCCATGCGCTTGGCCAGGAACGAAGCGAGGATGTTCGCTTCCTCCGCGCTGGTGAGGGCACAGAACACGTCCGCGGTTTCGATGTTTTCCTCCTTGAGAAGATCTTCGTTGACCGCGTCGCCGGTGAGCACGATGGTTTTCCTGAGGCGCTCCGCGATATAGCGGGCGCGCTCCGGATCCCGCTCGATGACCTTGACGTGATTGGTGTTCTCCAGCCGCCGGGCCAGCTCCATGCCGATATTGCCGCCGCCGGCAATGACAATCTTGCGGACCGGGTGCTCCAGCTTGAGCAGTTCGCTCATCATGACCCGGATGTCCTTGCGGGCCGCCAGGAAGAACACCAGATCGTCCTCGCGGATGACCGTGTCGCCTTCCGGCATGATCGTTTCGAACTCGACGTTCTTGCTGTCGCCCTTGCCGTTTGCCTTCGAGTTTCCCTTGCCGTTGCTGCCGCTGCCCTCGGTCTGACGGTAGATGGCGGCCACGCGGGCATCGGTGTGGGGAATGTGCCGGGCCAGCTGCCGCAGCTCCTGGCCGACCAGCAGGCCGCCCACCTTGGCCTGGACGCCCACGAGGCGAACCTGGCCGTCGGCAAAATTCAGCACCTGCAGCGCGCCGGGATACAGGATCAGCTGTTCGATGTGCTCGGTGACCAGCTGCTCGGGGCTGATGATGTGGTCGACCGGGATGGCCTTGGTCGAAAACAGCTCCTCCCGAAGCGTGTACTCCACCGCCCGCACCCGGGCGATCTTGACCGGCGTACGGAACAGGCTGTGGGCCACCTGGCAGGCGATCATGTTGGTTTCGTCGCTGTCGGTGAGCGCAACGATCAGGTCGGCATCCGCCGCGCCCGCGTCCTCGAGTACCTTGGGATAGCCCGCATGGCCCTGCACGGTGCGTATGTCCAGCCGATCCTGCAGATCGCGCAGGTGGTCGCTGCTGCGGTCAACGACGGTGATTTCCGTGCCTTCCCGCGACAGGGAAGCCGCGGCGGTGGAACCCACCTGACCGGCGCCGAGGATGAGAATCTTCATGGTCTCGTTATAGCCCACGCCCGGCTGGGCGCAGCCAGTTTACATGGTTTCGAGATTCGCATAGGCGACGACCAGCCACTTGGCGCCCTCATTCTCGAAATTCACCTGGACGCGCGCATGATGGCCCTGGCCCTCGTAGTTGAGCACGACGCCCTCGCCGAACTTGCGGTGCCGGACCCGCTGACCCAGGCTGATTCCCGACGGCGTTGTCTCTGCGCGGCGCGGCGCGGCCGGCGCGTAGGGTCGGCTGACCTGGACGTGGGGCCGGATTTCCTCGACCAGCTCGCCTGGCAGCTCGGAAATGAACCTCGACGGGAGGCCGTAGGTATCGATGCCGTGCAGCCGCCGCTGCTCCGCGTAGGTCAGGTAGAGCTCCCGCATGGCCCGGGTTGCGCCCACATAGCAAAGCCGCCGTTCCTCCTCCAGTCCACGGGGATCCTGCAGGGACCGTTGATGCGGAAACAGCCCGTCCTCCATGCCGGTGATGAACACGGTCGGGAACTCCAGGCCTTTGGCGGAGTGCATGGTCATCATCTGTACGCAGTCCTCCCACGCCCCGCCCTGGGCCTCGCCGGCTTCCAGCGCCGCGTGGGCCAGGAACTCGTCCACGAGGCGCATCTCCGAGTCCGGTGCCGGTTCGAACCCTCGGGCGGCGCTGACCAGCTCCTGGAGGTTCTCCACCCGGGCGTCTCCGCGCTCCGATTTGTCCTTCCCGTGGTGAGCGACCAGGCCGCTGGCCTCGATCACGTGGTCCACCTGTTCGTGGAGGTCCAGGCCGCGGGTGTGGGCATCCAGCGCCTCGATCAGGGTCAGAAACGCCCTCACTGCGTTGCTGGTGCGGCGGTTGACGCCCTCGTCGGAAGCAAGATGACCCGCAGCGTTCCACAGGGACGTCATGTTGGCCCGTGCATAGTCCCGCAGAGCGTCAATGGTGCGCGCACCGATGCCCCGGGTCGGTACGTTCACGATGCGCTCGAACGCCGGGTCGTCGCCGCGGTTGGCGATGAGCCGCAGATAGGCCAGCGCGTCCTTGATTTCCGCCCGCTCGAAGAAGCGCAGGCCGCCGTAGACCCGATACGGAATCCGCTGGGTAATCAGGGCTTCTTCGAATACCCGGCTCTGGGCATTGGACCGGTACAGCACGGCCATGTCGCTGTAGGGTGTGCCGCTGTCGGCCAGCGCCTTGATCCGGCCGATGACGAAATCCGCCTCGTCGCGCTCGTTGAAGGCCGAATAGACGCGAATCGGATCCCCCTCGATGCCCTCGGTCCAGAGCCGCTTGCCCAGCCGGCCCGCGTTGTTGGCGATCAGGGCGTTGGCGGCATTCAGAATATTGCCGGTGGAGCGATAGTTCTGCTCCAGCTTGACCAGTCGTGTTTTCGGAAAGTCCTTCTGAAAGCGGCGCAGGTTCTCCACCTTCGCGCCTCGCCAGCCGTAGATGGATTGGTCATCGTCGCCCACCACGAACGGGACGCCCCCGGGTCCGGCCAGATTCCGCAGCCAGGCGTATTGGATCGTGTTGGTGTCCTGGAACTCGTCGACAAGCACATGTCCGAACCGGCGCCGGTAGTGGGCGAGAAGATCCTCGTTCTGGAGCCAGAGCTCGTGGGCCCGCAGCAACAGCTCCGCGAAGTCCACGAGGCCGCCGGCATCGCAGGCCGCCTGGTAGGCGGCGTAGACGCGAATGAGAACCTGGCGGTTGGGGTCATCGCCGGCATCGAGGTGCTCGGCGCGCAGGCCTTCGTCCTTGCGCGCATTGATAAACCACTGCAGTTCCCGCGGCGGGTGGCGGCTGTCATCGAGTTCCAGGTCCTTGAGGACCCGTTTGACCACCCGCAGCTGGTCGTCGGAATCCAGCACCGTGAAGGTCTGCGGCAGTCCGGCCTCCCGCCAGTGCATGCGCAGCAGGCGGTGGGCCAGACCGTGGAACGTACCGACCCAGAGGCTGCCGGCGGGCATGCCGAGCAGGCTCTCGATACGGCCGCGCATTTCGCCGGCGGCCTTGTTCGTGAAGGTCACCGCGAGGACACCGTGGGGCGAGACGCCTTCCACTCCGCACAGCCACGCCACCCGATGGGCGAGCACCCGGGTTTTTCCCGAGCCGGCGCCGGCCAGCACGAGGACCGGTTCCAGCGGCGAGGTGACTGCCTCGCGCTGGGCGTCGTTGAGAGGATCAAGAATCGCGGTGACGTCCACGGGTTATCCTGGGGCGGTCGGGCAGGGCCGTTCCGATGATCGCGGGTGGGTGTGGGCTGGACGGCGCGGCGCCGGTTCGGCGGAGCCCGACCAGCCGATGGGCTGGTTTTGTCGAACCGCTATTGTACCCGGGTCCGCGCCCGGGTCAGCCGCTCCCGGGACACACCTGCAGGGTCAGCCCCCCGCGTTCGCCGCCTACGCTGTCCAAGTCGTCCATCTCGACCCGGACCGGGTGGCAACCCGACAGATCCGGCGCCGGAAGGATGTCCCGGGGGCACTGTCCCATTGTCAGCTCGCTCGGATCCGGGAAGACCGGCGCGGGTCCCTGCCAGCCCGGCGCCTGTCCCAGCTGCCGGCGCTGGTCGGTATTGTCGGCGACGATGGAGGCGGCTCTCTCGCAGGCCGCCTCCAGGTCTGCATCCGTGTAATCCGACAGCAAAAAGCTCGCCAGGCTCCCCTGTGGCAGGCCGGCCTCGGCCTCGCCGGCCAGCGCCCAGGCCAGCGCCGAAACCGCCAGGCCCCCGTCTCCCTCGCCGGCCTGTCGCAAGGCCTCGATGGTCTCGGGCGACCAGTCCCCGGTGCGTTGTCTGCCCAGGGCGTCGGCGGCGTAGAAATAGAGACTCGACAACTGGCGCGCCGCCTCGGCCGAACCGCGCGCGGCAGCCGCCCGGTAAAGATCGGCCGCTTCCAGGGGGCGCTCCTTCCAGATGCGGCTGGCGAGGGTCTGCTGGGCCCAGGCATCGCCCTGTTGCGCCAGGGCGGCCAGCGTCTCGTCGTCATACAGCGCATAGGCTCCCTGGCTGCCGAAGGTGATGCCGAAACCCGCCGGATCCATGCCTTTTTCGAACGCCCATCGCGCGATCTGGGCTTCACCGACGCCGTGGGCCTCGAGAATCCGGACCACGTCCTGCTCCGAGGAGACGAAATACACCGGGATCTCCTCAGCCGCGCTGTCGATGGCGTCGCGATCCTCGGGCGCGCGCTTCGCGGAGACGAGCGGTGGACGGTCGCTCTCGGGGGTCCCGCGACCGGGTGGAGGCACGGTTCCCGTCGATGCCGGTGCGGGGGCAGGGGCGGGTTTGCCGGATAGCACCACGACGATGCCGATTACGGCGATCAGAACCAGGGCAATTGCGGCGACGCTACGGATGCGCATGGGCCGGTTCGAGGATGCTGCCGGGCACGTTCATGGGGCGAGGATAATCCAGCGCAGCTGATGCTGCTCTCCGGGGATATCCCGGGTTCGGGAGATTGCTCAGGACGTACAGCGCCAACCCTCGAGTTCGTTGTCGCCGGCGGTGAGCACCACAGGAATGCAGCCCTTGGCCCGCATGTCGCTCAACACGCCCTCGGGACAGGCCCGCTCAAGGCCCTCGCCCGGAGGAGCAATGGAAAACGGCGGCGGTATCCGGCCCGTGTCCCCGAGTCCCTGATCGCGTCGCTCTTCGGCCAGGTTGGCGAGGAGACCGGCCGCTTCCTCGCAGACCCGGGCCAGCGTGTCGGGCCACGTCGTCTGAACGGCTTCCGCGCTCAGGTAGCCGGGCGGGAGACCACCGTCGGCTTCCGCCGCGATCAGCCAGGCCAGCCCCGTTTCGGCCAGGTCGTGGGCCGCGTCCATCTGGGCCAGGGCGGCTCGCGTATCGTCGTCCATGCGCCGGCTTGTGCGTACGCCCAGGTCCAGGTCCCGCATCAGCATTCCCAGCTCCCTGGCGGCGAAGACGGAGCCGCTCACTGCGGCTTTGCGATACAGCTCCATCGACTCCAGCGGCGCCCGCACGCGAAGGTCCGCTGCGAGGAACTGCATGGCCCAGCGATCGCCGCCCTCGGCCAGATTGCGCAGCGTCTCCTGGTCATATCGCCGGTAGGGCTGGTCGAGCGGGATCCCGACGCCGGTGGTGAAGGTCGCCGGCGGAAAGCCACGTGTCCGCGCCCAGGCCTCCAAGTCTTCCAGGCTGGTCCCCAGCGCCCGGAGGACCAGCAGGAAGTCCCGCTGATCGTTCAGTTCGAAACGGGGCATGATCTCGGCCGGATCCGCTGCACCGGAGCCGCCGGGTTGCGGCCGGGGTGGGGCGGAGTCCGGACCGCTCGCAGGCCCCGGGTCCGGCGCGCTGACAGGTGTTGCCGACGGTGACCCCGCGGCCAGGTCCCCGCCCGCGGGCCCCTGGCCCGGCTCGCGAGTCACCAGCATCCATGCTGCTGCTGCCAGCGCCAGCCCCAGGGCCGCCAGCCCGAAACGCAGGCCGGTCACTAGTTCACGCCGCGGCCGGTGTCGGCCCAGTAGGGGGCGCGTATTTCGTGCTTGAGCAGCTTGCCGCTTGCGTTGCGGGGCAGGCTGGAGACGAACTCCACCGAACGGGGTGTCTTGTACCCGGCGATTCGGGCGCGGAGGTGCTCGATCAGAGCTGCCTCACTGGCCTGCGTTCCGGGTTTCAGCACGACCAGGGCCTTCACCGCCTCACCCCAGCGGGGGTCCGGAACACCGATGACAGCCGCATCCGCCACCGCCGGGTGGCTGAACAGCGCGTTCTCCACCTCGGCGGGGTAGACGTTCTCGCCGCCCGTAACAATCATGTCCTTGATGCGATCATGCACGAAAAGGTAGCCATCTTCGTCGAAATAACCGGCATCACCGGTATGTAGCCACCCACCTTCAAGGGCCGCCGCAGTCTCTTCGGGGCGGTTCCAATAGCCTGTCATGTTCCAGGGGGCCCGGAACTGGATCTCGCCGACCCGGCCCGGCGGCAGAACGTCACCCGCTGCATCCACGACCCGGGCTTCGCCGCCCGGATAGGGTTTCCCGCAGGCGCGCAGTCGGCCGCGCGCCGGATCATGGTCCGCCGCGTCCAGGACGGTGCCGCCGCCCATGTTTTCCGTCAGACCGTAGACCTGGACGAAATCACAGCCGAACACCTCCATCGCTCGGGTCAGCACAGCCTCCGAAATGGGTGACGCGCCGTAGGTTATGGTCCGCAGCGCCGGATAGCCGACCGCGTCTACGCCGGGGACCTGAAGCAGGAACTGGATCACGACCGGCGCCATCAATGTCGTCGTGACCCCCGCATGCTGCAGCAGCCCCACGAGTTCTGCCGGGTCCACCTCCCGGGTCAGGACGATCCGGCCACCCTGCTCGAGACTCACGAGCGCCGGATACGTGCCCGCGACGTGATACAGCGGCATGCAGCACAGACGGAGGTCGCCGGGTTCATATCCTGCCCAGGGGGCCTCGTTCATGACCGCGGAGAACGCCGCCCATCCCTCGTGCGTCACCAGCACACCTTTCGGGCGGCCGGTCGTTCCGCTCGTGTAGATCTGCAGGATGGTCTCGCCGGGTCTGGCTGCCAGTTCAGGATCCGTATCCTGTGCATCGCCGCAGAAGGCCTCCAGGCCGGACCAGCCGCCCCCGCTCTCGTCCAGACTCACCCGCAGCGGCGCATCCGGCGTGGTCGCGAATTCCGCATCCATGGCTGCCTGGAACTCCTGACCGGCGAACAGGACCCGAGCGCTGGCGTCGGCGAGGATCCAGCGAATTTCCGGAGGGGCGAGCCGGTAGTTCAGCGGCACGAGAGCGGCTCTGGCCTTCAGGGCGCCGAAGAGGACCGCGAAAAACGACGGCGCGCTCTTGTCCAGAATCGCGACCCTGCCGCCCGGTTCGATACCGGCCTTTATCAACGCATTGGCGATGCGGTTGGAGGAGGTTTCCAGCCATTCCCAGGAATAGGCCTCGTCCCGAAATGCAATCGCCGTGTCCGTCGCCCGCCGGGCGGCCCATGTTCCCGGCACCCGGGTGAGGGGTGTTGCGCTCATACGCGACTCCTTCTCCTGATCTGATCGCTGCAGTGGCCACCCGTAGCGTTCGTTGCCACCGGTCCGAAGCGATGCGGATTCTTCAGACGCCCGTCTGCCGGGCCGCCAGATCCTTGAGGATTTCCTCGGAACCGCCGCCGATGGCCACTACGCGAACCTCGCGGTAGATTCGCTCGATGGCGGTGCCGCGAATGTAGCTGGCGCCGCCGAGGATCTGGCTGGCTTCCCTGGCACAGAACTCCATAAGCAGGCTGGCCTGAACCTTCAGCAGCGCGATGTCCGCGGCAACAGGCAGACCGGCCCGCAGGCGTCCCGCCACTTGCTCCAGCCAGGCCTGCGCGGCGGCGATCTGCCGGTACATGTCCATCAGCTTGTGGCGGATGACCTGGTGATCCGCGAGCCGGCGGCCGAAGGTTCGCCGCTCCCGTGCCCAGGCCACGGCATCGGCGAGGCACCGGCGGCTCGAACCGATCGCGGTTGCCGCCATGGCCAGGCGCTCCGTGTTGAAATTCCGCATGATCAGCGGGAATCCCCCGTGGAGCGGGCCGAGCAGATTGGCGGTGGGCACCCGGGCCCCGTCGAAGTGGATACTGGCGGTATCCGACGCCCACCAGCCCTGTTTGGGGAGGGGGCTTCGGGTGATGCCGGGGGAATCCATATCCACGAGGAGCAGGGACACCCCGCCGGCGCCGGAGTCACCGGTGCGCACCGCCACGGCCAGGTAGTCGGCGCGCATGCCCCCGGAGATATAGGTTTTCTCTCCCCGCAGCACGAACCCATCCCCGTCTGCTTCCGCCCGCGTCGCCAGTCCGGCCACGTCCGATCCGGCGCCGGGTTCCGTGACGGCGAGGCCGATGATCGCATCCCCGGAAATGACCCGCGGTGCCACCCGCGCCTTAAGATCCTCACTACCGCCGGCGAGCACCGGCGGCAGGCCGATCGCGTGGGTGGAGAGGGCGGTCGCGACGCCGCCGGCTCCCAGCAGGCCCCATTCCAGGCTCGTGATCACATGGTGCAGCGCGTCCACGCCTTCGGAGCAGCCGCCATATGCTTCGGGGTAGCCGAGCCCGGTAAGGCCGAAAGCCGCGCAGGCCCGGTGAGCTTCGACGGGGACTTCACCGGCTTCGTCCCAGGCGCCGACATGGGGCGCGATCTCCGCTTCCAGGAACCGGCGCAGGCTTTCCTGCCAGCTGCGATGGGAGTCGTCGTAGAGCGGCGGATCCAGCCGGAGTTCGACGGCATCATCCAGGGGCAGGGCGGCACGTTCACTCACGGTGTCGAATCCTCCGGGTCGATCTGGACGAGCTCGGCGCCCAGGCTGCATCGGTCCCCTTGCGCTGCGTGCAGCACGGCGATCCGGCCGGCCACGGGTGCGCGCAGGCGATGCTCTATTTTCATGGCCTCCAGGACGACCAGGAGATCGCCCGCCTCGACGCGGTCGCCCTGCGCCACCGCGACCGCGGTGACCTCGCCGTCCATGGGCGCCCTGATCTGTCCCGGATCGGCTGTCCCGGCTCCCGGCTCCGAGGCTGCCGCCCGCATGATGCCGTGGACTCCCGAGCCGTCATCCAGCCACCAGCCTTCCACGGTCGGCGCCCAGGCAACGCGTTGCGGAGTTCCGTCGAGCTCGAACGTCAATTCCTCTTCGCCCCGGACAACCCGGGACACCGTCATAAAGGTCGCGTCCGCGCCGCCGGCATTCTCGACCACCTTCAGGCCCGCGGGCCGAACCCGGACATCGATACGCAGCGGCTCGCCGACCTCGTCGGCGAGGTCCAGACGCAGCGGCAGGCCCGGCCCGTTGGTCCAGCCCGGGGGCACGCCCACCCCGTGATCCGTCCAGGTCGTTGCGAGTACGGCCGCCGCCGCCAGTGCCGGGCGGCGATCCCCCGGCGCGGCCAGGGCCTCCACGCGACTGTCCAGCCATCCGACCGTGACCGGGCCGGCGGCGAAGTCCTCGCTGCCCAGTATTTCCAGCAGGAGCGATTTGTTGTGGGCCAGTCCGAGCAGGCGGGATTCCCTGAGGCCGGCCATGAGCCGCCGCCGAGCCATGTCCCGGTCCCGTCCATGGGCAACAATCTTTGCGGTGAGGGTGTCGTAGTCGGGCGGCACCCAGGTGCCGGTTTCGACACCGCCGTCCACCCGCAGCCCCGTCCCGGCCGGCGGCCGCCAGGCCAGGACACGGCCGCTTCTCGGGAGGAAGCCCCGGGCCGGGTCTTCGGCATAAAGACGGGCCTCGATGGCGTGGCCACGGACCGCGAGGTCTGCCTGCGTAAGCGCCAGCGGCGCGCCCTCCGCGATCTCGAGCTGCAGCGCCACCAGGTCCAGACCGGTGACGAGTTCGGTGACCGGGTGCTCCACCTGGAGGCGCGTGTTCATCTCCAGAAAAAAGAAATCACCCGCCTCGTCCACGAGGAACTCGACCGTGCCCGCGCCGACGTATCCGCAGGCGCGGGCAACCCGCACCGCGGCGTCGCCCAGTTCCCGCCGAAGGGCCGAACCGAGACCGGGCGCCGGGCTTTCCTCAACCAGCTTCTGATGTCTGCGCTGCACGGAACAGTCCCGTTCGCCCAGGTGGATGCAGTGGCCGTCTCCGTCGGCGACGATCTGGACCTCGAGGTGCCGTGCCGGGGCGATCAGGCGTTCGAGAATGACTCCGTCATCGCCGAACGCGCTGATCGCTTCGTTCCGCGCGGCGGCCAGCGCGTCGGCGAAGGCCAGCGGGTCGTCCACGCGGCGAAGGCCCCGACCCCCACCGCCGGCGACGGCCTTGATCATGAGCGGAAATCCGAGCGCGTCGGCCGCTGCCCGTACCGATTCCGCCGAATCGAAGGGCCCGTTGTGTCCGGGCACACAGCGCACATCGGCATCCGTAGCCAGACGACGGGCCGCCGCCTTGTCGCCCATGGCCTCGATAACGGCGGCCGGCGGGCCGACAAACGTCAGACCGGCTTCGTCACAGGCCCGGGCGAACCCGGCGTTTTCTGCCAGAAATCCGTACCCCGGATGCACGGCGGTGGCGTTCGATCGCCCCGCGGCATCAACCAGGGCCGCGGCATCCAGGTAGGCCCGCGGCGCACCCAGGCCGATGGACCGGTCGGCATCGCTGACATGCGGCGCCTGGGCGTCGGCGTCGGTATAAACGGCGACGGTCTCCCAGCCCAGCGTCCGGGCGGTACGGATGATTCGGCGCGCGATCTCACCGCGATTGGCAACCAGGAGCCGGCGGCGGGTCACGGGCGGGTCCAGTCCGGCTCGCGACCCTCGGCGAAGGCTGCCGCCCCCTCTCGGGCCTCCGCCCCCGTTGTCGAGGCCGCGAAGACGCGAGCAGCGATTTCCAGGTCTTCCGGGCCGGGCAGGCCGCGGTCAAGAAGGGCGCGAGTGCTCTTCAGGGCGCCCGGAGCAACCAGCAGCACCTGGGCGGCCAGCGATTCAAGCCGGGCATCGACGGTGCTGCCACCCTCGAACACCTCGTGGGCCAGGCCGATCCGGACCGCTTCCCTGGGACGGACCGGTTCGGCGGACAGGGCCATGCGGGCCGCATGGGCGTGGCCCACTCGACGCACCACGAATGGCAGAATCTGCGCCGGCGGAATACCCCGGGTGACCTCCGGCATGGCGAAACGCGTGCCTCGAACCGCCAGGGTCAGGTCAGCAACGCACGCAAGCCCGAGCCCGCCCCCCATGACCGGCCCGTGAGCGGCCGCCACGACCAGCGCCGGGCTCTGGGCAAGTCGCAGCAGCATCTTGCCGAACGCCAGACTGATCTCCGTGAGGCGATCGACATCCTTTGCGGCTTCCCGGAGCTCTTTGAGGTCGGCGCCGGAACAGAAGCTGGCGCCGGCGCCGCGAAGAAACAGCGCCCGGATCCCGGGGTCCGCTTCCACCATTGACGTCACCGTGTCGAGTTCCGACACCATGCGGCCATTCATCGCGTTCAGGCGCTTCGGCCGATTCAGGGTGACCGCCAGAACGGCTTGGCGGCGCTCCACGATCAGGGTCTTAAACTCGGCCTCGCTCATGATGATTCAGCTCTGGTTGGTTCAGTCACGGCCTGCAGTTAGCCGCGGTGTTCGCCGCTCATCCCCATCAGCTTGCCGATGATGCCCAGCATCATTTCGTCGCTGCCGCCGCCGATGGACATCAGCCGGAGGTCACGGTACATGCGTGACACCGGGTTGTCCCACATATAGCCCATGCCTCCCCAGTACTGCAGGCAGGCATCGGATACCTCCCGGGCCAGGCGCCCGCCCTTGAGCTTGCTCATGGACGCCAGCAGGGTGACGTCGGCCCCGGCCACGTAGTCTTCCGTGGCCCGGTAGGCCAGCGCCCGCAGCGCCTCGATTTCGGTCTGCAGCTCGGCGAGCCGGAACTGCACTACCTGGTTGTCCAGAACGGTCCGACCGAACGCCTTGCGCTGCGCGCAGTAGGCGGCGGTGTCGCGAATACAGTTCTCCATGGCTTTCAGGCTGACGGCGACGGCAAACAGGCGTTCCTCCTGGAACTGCATCATCTGCAGACGAAAGCCCATCCCTTCTTCGCCGATCCGGTAGCGAGCCGGAACGCGAACGCCATCGAAAAACACCTGGGCGGTGTCGGACGAGCGCATGCCCAGCTTGTCCAGCTTCGATCCCAGGCTGAGACCCGGTGTGTCCGTGGGCACGACGATCAGCGACTTGTTCGCGTGAGGCGGGCCGTCGCCCGTATTGGCGAGGACACAAAGAAAGTCCGCCTGGGTGCTGTTGGTGATCCACATTTTCGTGCCGTCGATCACGTAGTCGTCTCCGTCGCGCCTTGCCCGGGTCTTGATGCTGGCGACGTCGGACCCGGCGTGCGGCTCGCTGACCGCTATGGAGCAGATCATGTCCCCGCGGATCGCGGGCTCGAGAAATTGCTCTTTCAGCTCCGGTGACCCGGACGACGCGAGGGCCGGTGTGGCCATGGAGGTCTGCACGCCGATGGCCATGGGCACGCCGCCGATACGGGCGGCCCCGAGTTCCTCGGCAAACACCATTTCGTAGCTGAAATCCAGGCCCATGCCCCCCACCGGCTCGGGCTTCGACAGCCCGAGCAGCCCCAGGGCGCCGAGCTTCGGAAAAAGTTCGTTTGCGGGAAATTCCCCGGCGGCCTCCCAGTTGTCGGCGTGCGGGTCGATCTCGGTCTGCACGAAGCGCCGGACTGTCTCCCGAAGCTGTTCGTGCTCATCAGTGAACTGCATGTCTTGTTACTCCGGAGGGCTGGCGGGCCGGCTCAGAAACGGGTGATGCCGAAGGTATTGGGCCTGGGCTCCGTCTGTTCTGCGTCCCGGCAGGTATCCAGGGCAAAGGCGAGCACGCCGCGGGTGTCCCTGGGGTCGATCAAACCGTCGTCCCAGAGCCGGGCGGTCCCGAAGAGGGCGGTGGAGCCGGCGTCCAGGCGCTCCGCGGTCGTGTTCTGCAGGGCTTCCATCTCGGCGGCATCCGGCTCGACCCCGGCGCGGCGGGCCTTGGCCTCGGCGACGATCCGCAGCACCATGCCGGCCTGGGCGCCGCCCATGACCGCCGTGCGGCAGTTGGGCCAGGCAAACACGAAGCGGGGATCCAGGCCCCGTCCGCACATGGCGTAGTTGCCCGCGCCATACGATCCGCCCACATGCACGGCGATCCGTGGAACGCGAGCGTTGGTGACCGCCTGGATGAGTCGGGAGCCGTGTTTGACGATACCGTCCCGTTCGGCGCGGGTGCCGACCATGAATCCGGTGGTGTTGTGGAGGAACACCAGGGGCAGGCCAGTCTGGTCGCAGAGCTGCACGAAGTGTGCGGCCTTATTGGCGCCTTTTGGGGTTATCGGGCCATTATTGCCGATGATGCCGACACGATGTCCGCAGATGCTTGCATGTCCGCAAACCGTCTGGGCGTCGTACTGCGCCTTGAAATCGAGAAACTCCGATCCGTCGACGACCCGCGCGAGGATCTCCCGGCAGTCGTACGGCTCCCGGGGATCGGCGGGAACCACGCCAAGCAGCTCTCCCGGATCCCGGGCCGGAGGGGGCGCGTCGCTGCCCAGGCCCCCGGTCCGGGGCCAGGCAAGTCGCGCCATGATCTGGCGGGCCGTCTCGATGCCGTGGGCATCGTTCTCGGCCAGATATTCGGCCGTGCCCGTGATCTGCGCGTGCAGTTCGGCGCCGCCGAGCGATTCATCGTCGGCGACCTCGCCGGTCGCGGCACGGACCAGTGGCGGACCGGCCAGAAAGATCTTCGATTGGCCCCGAACGACGATCACGTAGTCCGAGAGACCCGGCTGGTAGGCGCCGCCCGCCGTCGCATTCCCGTGAACCACGGTGATCTGGGGGATTCCTGCGGCCGACAGCCGGGCCTGGTTGGCAAAACCGCGGGCACCGTCAACGAAGATCTCGGTGACATGATTCAGATTGGCGCCGCCGCTCTCGGCCAGGGTGATGACCGGCAGCCGGTTCTCCAGGGCAATGGCCTGCAGCCGTAACCACTTCCAGAGACCGGCCGGCGTGATCGTGCCGCCCTTGACGGCGCTGTTGTTGGCGACCGCCAGAACGCGGCGGCCGTGCACGAAGCCTATGCCCGCGATGTAGCCGCCGCCGGCGGCGCTCCCGTCGGGGTCGTCGTGCATGAGCAGACCGGCCAGCGACGACAGCTCCAGAAACGGCGCGCCGGGATCGAGCAGCAGCCCGAGGCGTTCCCGGGGCAGCAGCTGCCCCCGCTTGTCAAAGCGCGGCCGGGCCCGTTCGGCGCGCTTGGCGGTGAGGGTCTCGTATTGGCGAAACCCGGAGACCGCCGCTTCCATGGCGCGCGCGTTGTCGGCGAATTCCTCACCGGACGGATCCAGAGCCGAGCGGAGTACCCCCACCGTCAGTCGCCCAGTGCCTTGGGCTTGCGGTAGCGGTGAAATCCCTGAAATGTCGTCACGTTTCTCGCCGGCGGCAGCGGGTAGAAGGCGGACTGCAGGCTGCCGCCCGCGTCGATCCGCAGGGTGGCGCCGGAGATGAAAGCCGCACCGTCGGACAGCAGGAAGCAGATGCCGGCGCTGACCTCCGCCTCGGTGGCCAGGCGCTTGATAGGTACAGCCTCCTTGAGGCGCGGCAGCAGCTGACGCATGCCCGGGTCGTCGTACGTGTCCAGACCGCTGGAGGCAATCCAGCCCGGTGCGACGGCGTTAATCCGCACGCCGAACGCGCCCCACTCCACCGCGGCGGTGCGGGTGAAGTTCTCCATCCCGGACCGGGCCGCACCGCTGTGGCCCATCATCGGCATGCCGTTGTGGCAGTCGGCGGTGATGTTGACGATCGCGCCGCCGCTCTCCTTCATGGATTGGTTGAAAACCTCCCGCGCGACCAGGAACCCGCCGGTCAGGTTCGTATCGACTACCGCCCGAAACCCCTTGGCGGAAATGTTCGCCAGCGGCGACGGGAACTGGCCCCCGGCGTTGTTCACCAGGCCGTGCACCGGGCCATGGCTTGCCACGATGCGCGCCACGCTGGCCCGCACCAGATCCTCGTCACGGATATCCATGGCGGCCGTGTCCGCGGCGCCGCCATCCTCGATGATCTCGGCGGCAACCGCGTCCAGCGCGTCCTGGCGTCGGCCGGCCAGAATGACCCGCGCGCCCAGGCTCGCCAGTTCATGGGCAGTGCAGCGCCCGATCCCGGAGCCGCCGCCCGTAACCAGGACGACCGTGTTTGTAAACAAGTCGCTGCGAAACACGGATTGGTAGGACACGGCGTTACCTCAATACCCGGCCACGGGTTTGCCGCCCCGAACGACTAGCGCAGGCCGTGGATCCAGTTCCCGGGAAAAGGCGGCCGGTCGGGTCATTGTCGCTGGCCGAGTGCCGAGATCACTGGACAGTTGCATGGTGCGGCCGGAGAGCATGACGGGCATCCTACCGAGCAAGCGCTTGGTATCACAAGCGGCGAATGGTCTAATGACGAATACCCGCGTCATCCGACACTCATGGCTCAGAAAGACATCCGCAACGGACACGGCCCCGCCAAGTCCCGATTGCTGAACAAAGCAACCCACCTGTTTCGCGTCCGCGGCTACGAACGCACGACGGTCCGCGATCTGGCCCGCGAGGTCGGAATCCACTCCGGCAGCATCTTTCATCACTTCTCTAGCAAGGAGGCCATCCTGCATGCGGTCATGGAGGACAGTCTGCGCTCCTTGCTGGACCGGCAGGAGGCGGCGGTGGACCCCGAAGCAACCGCGCGGGAACGGTTACATCAGCTGATCCGCGTGGAGCTCGGTTCCCACCTCGGAGAGTCCGGCGAGGCCATGAGCGTGCTCGTGGGCGAATGGCCCAGCCTGTCGGCGGAATCCCAGAAGGAACTACTGATTCTCCGGGACCGCTACGAGCGCCCCTGGGAGCAGGCTCTGGCGGAGTGCGTGGCCAACGGCGATCTCCGCGGCGACCCCGTGGTGGCCCGGAAACTGATTGCCGGCGCCCTGTTTCACGCCACGACCTGGTATCGCCCGGACGGTGCGATGAGTCTCGAGGACATCACGCGGCAAGTCGTCACGATGGTCGTGCCCGGTTCGCCCGCCGGCTGATTGCACCGTTTGCCGGGCTGCCGCAACGACCCCGCCAGATCCGCGCCACTCGCGCCACGGCCCGCTGCTCCCCCAGACTCAACAGATCGAACAGCGGATGCCGGGCCATGGCTTCCAGCCGCCGGACGATCTCATGGGCGAGGGTCGGGTCCGGGTCGTGCCCGTAGCGGGTCATCAGCAGGAACAGGTCCGCCTGCAAGGCGCCCGGCGGCCGGCGCAGGTCCCGGCAAGCCGGCTGCCGCTCATACGCCATGGCGTATGGCCCCACGGCGCAGGCCGCGCGTGGGCTCGTCGGCGCCAGGTTCGCCACTGGCGGCGAAATGCCGGCCCAGCAGGCTGGGAAGGGGCAGGGCGTCGCTCTCGGTGCTGTGGAACAGCGCCTGCTTCAGACCCTGGAGAAACAGGTCCCTGGCCAGTCGCCGGCGGCGGGCCTGCTCCCGGGAATCCGGCCCGATGCGGGACGTGGGGTGATCTCCCTCGCACGGCGATCGTGCCGGATGGGTTCTCTCGCATGGCGGGACGGGATTGGGTATGCGGGCGGCAGCATGTCGGGGGCCTGGCATGGAGGGATCTCCTAAACGCGAATGATTCCCATTATTATTTAATTCCCGCCAATGTCAACAGCCACGTGCAGGTCGCGGCCGGCCGCTGGCGGATCCCAATATGCTCCGCAGTTAGGCCGCCATAACGAGAAATGCGTTCGCGTCCCGCAGGGCAGTCCCTAACCTCGGATGCCCGCTACAAGCCAGGCCGAATCGTGAACGAAACCGCCGAGCCACTCGCTGTTCCCCCTGTTGCGCCGGAAACCCTGGCCCGCATCGAGTCGGCTGTGGCCGGGCTCGACGCAGCGCAGCTGCAGTGGGTCAGCGGCTATCTGGCCGGGCTGGCCACCGGGGGTGGACAGGCGGTGGCCAACCCGAAATCCGAATCGGCCGCGTCCCTGACGATCCTGTACGGGTCTCAGACCGGCAACGGCCGCCGAATCGCTGAAACACTCGCCGCCGAGGCTGCGTCCCGGGGTCTGGCGGCGCAGGCGATCAACATGGCGGACTATTCCGCGAAGCGTCTGAAGCGTGAACGCTTCGTCGCCCTGGTCGTGAGCACTCATGGGGAAGGCGACCCGCCCGACGATGCCCTGGAACTGCACGGGCTTCTCGGCGGCCGCCGCCGTCCTGGCCTGTCGGAACTCAGCTTCTCGGTGCTGGCCCTCGGTGACTCCAGCTACGAATTGTTCTGTCAGACCGGCCGGGATTTCGACCGCCATCTTGCGGCGGCCGGCGCCTGCCGCGCAGCGCCACTCGCAGAATGCGATGTCGACTACGAAAAGACAGCGGCACTCTGGCAGGACACCGTGCTCGAGCAGGCGGAGTCACTTCTAGGCGCCGATGCCGCCCGCCAGACGCCGGCACTTCGAGCCGTGCCAACCGGCCCGCGCTGGGACCGCAAGAGCCCGTTTGCGGCCGAACTGCTGTTGAACCAGCCCATCACCGGCCGGGGCTCGACGAAGGACGTGCGCCACATCGAGCTTTCGCTGGAGGGCTCGGGGCTGACCTATCTGCCGGGCGATGCGCTCGGGGTGGTCAATCCGAATCCCGAATGGATCGTGGAACCCGTGTCCGAAGCGCTCGGCCTGCGCGATGGCCGATCGCTCCGCGCGCTGACCGGGGAGTTGGAAATCACCTCGGTCAACCGGCGTTTCCTGGAGGCGTGGGCGGACCTGGAACCCGGGGGCAGGCTCGCGCGGGAACTGGAGGAAACCGGGAGCGCGGGTCTGGGCGCATGGATGCGCAGCCGCCAGGTCATCGACGTCTTGCGCGCTTACCCGGCGGAGCTGGACCCGGATCTGCTTCTCACAGTGTTCCGGCCGCTCACACCCCGCCTGTATTCGATCGCGTCCGCTCCCGAGGTCGTGGAGGAGGAGGTGCATCTCACGGTGGCCCATGTGAACTACCGGGCCCACGACGCCGACCACTGGGGGGCAGCGTCGAGCTGGCTGGCCCTGGGCTGCTCGGAGGCCGATCCGGTCAGCGTCTACGTGGAGCCGAACGACCGCTTCCGGCTGCCCGAGGACCCGGACCGAAACATCATCATGGTCGGCCCAGGTACGGGGATCGCGCCTTTCAGGGCCTTTGTTCAGTCCCGCCAGGATGCCGCCGGCAGCGGCCGCAACTGGCTCTTTTTCGGGGACCGTAACTTCGCCACGGATTTTCTTTACCAGTCGGAATGGCTGCGCTACCGGCGCCAGGGGGTGCTTTATGAACTCGACGTCGCATTCTCCCGGGATCAGGCCGAGAAGGTCTACGTGCAGCACCGACTGGCCGAGCGCGGACGAGAGCTGTACGCGTGGCTTCAGGAAGGGGCGCATTTTTACGTGTGCGGCGACGCGACCCGGATGGCGCCGGACGTGGAGACGGTCCTGCTGGACATTGTTCGCGAGCATGGCGCCATGACGGCGGACAGCGCGGTGGAGTATCTCGCCGGGTTGCGCAAGGCCGGCCGCTATCAACGCGACGTTTACTGACCCGGCAATTTCCCTGGAAGGCACCGTAATGAGCAGCGCCAAGAGCGAAAACGAAGGTATCAAGACCGGCAGCGATTACCTTCGGGGCACGATCTCGGAAGGTCTGCTGGACGCGCCGACCGGCGCCCTGGACGACCGGGACACGCAGCTCACGAAATTCCACGGCATCTATCAGCAGGACGACCGGGACCTGCGCATCGAACGGCAGCGCCAGCGCCTGGAGCCGGCATTCAGCTTCATGATCAGGGCGCGGGTACCTGGTGGCCTGTGCAGCCCGGATCAATGGCTCACGATGGAGCGACTGGCAACCCGGTACGGCAACGAGTCGTTTCGGCTGACGACTCGGCAGGCGTTTCAGCTGCACGGTGTCATCAAGCGCAACCTCAAATCCACCATTGCCTCGATCAACGAGGCCCTTATGGATACGCTGGCCGCATGCGGGGACGTCAACCGCAACGTCATGTGCAGCCCCAACCCGGAGGCCTCGGCCGTTCACGCCGAGGTCCAGGCGGTGGCCCGGGCGATCAGCGATCATCTGACTCCGCGCACGACGGCTTATCACGAGATCTGGCTGGACCGGAAAAAGGTTGCTGGTGCTGTCGATGAAGAACCCATTTACGGGCGAACGTATTTGCCGCGGAAGTTCAAGATCGGCGTGGCGGTACCACCCTGGAACGATGTGGACGTGTTCTCCCAGGATCTGGGCTTCATCGCCATTACCGAACAAGAGCGGCTGCTCGGGTTCAACGTGGTCGTCGGCGGCGGTATGGGGACGACCCACGGCGATCCGGAGACCTATCCGCGAGTCGGTGACGTTATCGGCTTCTGTGCGCCGGACCAGGTTCTTGCCGTGGCGGAACACGTGGTCACCGTCCAGCGCGATTTCGGCGACCGGAGCAACCGCAAGCACGCGCGGCTGAAGTACACGATTGCCGATCGCGGTGTGGCCTGGTTTCGCGACCAGGTCGAGTCGCGCGCGGGCCTGATGCTCGGCGCCGCGCGTGGGTACCGCTTCGTCTCGAACACCGATCGCTTCGGATGGTCGGACGGTACCGACGGCCGGGGTCACCTGACGCTCTGGATTCCTTCCGGCCGGGTGGCGAACACCGGCGAGCGCCCGCTCCTGGCAGGGCTGCACGCAATTGCCGAAGTTCTGAAAGACAATGGCGGCGGCTTCCGGCTCACCCCCAATCAGAACGTGATCGTGGCCGGCGTCTCCGACGACGCCCGCCCGCTGGTCGAGGCCCTGGCCCGTCGCCACGGCCTCATGCCGGACCAGGCGGGTTCCGAGCTGCGGCTGCGCTCGCTGGCCTGTGTCGCCCTGCCAACCTGCGGACTGGCCATGGCGGAAAGCGAGCGCTACATGCCGGACTTCCTGTCCCGTCTCGAGGCGCTGCTGGGTCGCCATGACCTAGAGGATTCGCCCCTGCACGTGCGCATGACCGGCTGCCCAAACGGTTGCGCTCGTCCGTTCCTTGCGGAGATCGGTCTCGTCGGCAAGGCACCCGGTCGCTACAACCTCTACCTGGGCGGCGACCGGGCCGGCGAGCGGCTCAATCGCCTGGTGCGCGAGAACGCGGACGAAAAGGAAATACTGGCGGTCCTCGAGCCGCTGCTGTCCCATTTCAGCCGCGAACGGATTGAGGACGAGGCCTTCGGCGACTTCCTGGAGCGAACCGAGGCGCTCGCCGCCGCGGTGGGAGACTGATGATGTCCGAGTGCCAGCTGTTGAGTGAAACCGATTCGGCCGAGGCCGCCGTGGCTGCGGCGAACGAGCGTCTTCGCACCCTGGACGCCGAGGACCGCGTTCGCTGGGCCCTGGCCTGTCTGCCCGGCCGGGCAATTCTGAGCTCGAGCTTCGGTGCCCAGGCCGCTGTGAGCCTGCACCTGCTCACCCGGCAGCGCCGTGACATCCCGGTGGTCTTCGTAGACACCGGCTACCTGTTTCCGGAGACCTACCGGTTCGTGGACGACCTGACCGAGCGTCTGGGGCTGAATCTCCGCGTCTATCGCAGCGCCACCAGCCCGGCCTGGCAGGAGGCCCGC
>JARFQW010000202.1 GCA_029287575.1 Gammaproteobacteria bacterium
AGTCCGGATCGGCCGGGAGCCGCACTTTCGCCTCGGTGTCGATGGCGATGTAGCGAATGTCGGCATTCAGGAACCAGCGCTCGCCCAGCATCCAGTCGGCGCCGATCTGCGCCGCGAACCCGAAGGAGTCGTCCTCGATGCTCAGATCACCGCCAATGGCGTCCAGGGTGCCGTCGGCTTCGTCGTCGAAGAAAATCGTGTAGTTCACGCCCGCGCCGACGTAGGGCTGGTACTTGGCGGCGGGCAGGAAGTGGTACTGCAGGCTCAGGGTCGGCGGCAGGTGCTTGGTCTTGCCCACCTTGCCCACGCCGTCGAGCTTGATGTCGTGCTCGAAGGGATAGGCGGCCAGCAGTTCCACGGCCCAGTTGTCGGTCATCTGGTAGGAGCCGGTGAAGGTGAAACTCCAGGCGTCGTCCACCTCGATGTCCGGCTTGCCGAGGGCCGGGTCAACGGCAGCTAGATTGAGAGAGCCGTTGTCGTCCTCCGGGTCCACGTTGGAGAAGCCGAAGCGCATGTAGAAATCGCCGGCTTCGTGGGCGGCGCCGATGACCGGCGTCAGCATGGCCATGGCGGCCGCAAGGGCAATGGCACGGGTGCGCATTGTTTCATTCCTCGTTGTTGTGTTGGCGTTGCCCTGACTCTAGCGGTGCCGGGCGGCCCGGAAATTGATGTCGGTCAATTGTGTCGCCGGGGCAATCAGCCGGTAAATAGGGGTTTTCCGGGGAAGGGATGGCGGTGGCCGGGGCCTACGTTACAATCCGGTGACCAGATTCGGGGCCAAAGGCACATGTCAGACAATTCGTCGGACAAGGTCATCAGCATCAGCCGGTTGCGGCAGGCCTGCCGCAACTGCTCCCTGCGCGACCTCTGCCTGCCCATGGGCCTGTCCAATGAGGACCTTCAGCGCCTCGAAGGCCTGGTTGGCAGCCGCGGCCCGCTGCGCCGGGGCGACCACCTGTTTCGGGAGGGCGACGGCTTCCACGCGATCTATGCCGTGCGCTACGGGGCCCTGAAGACCTACACCATCGACGACGAAGGCCGGGAACACGTGCTGGGCTTCCACATGGCCGGGGAGCTGGCCGGGCTCGACGCGATTTATCCTGCGGAGCACGCCTGCAGCGCCCAGGCCCTGCAGGCCACAAGCGTCTGCGCGGTCCCCTTCGCGAGGCTGGAGAGCCTGGCCCGGGACATTTCGGGCCTCCAGATCCACCTGCTGCGGGTGCTGAGCAAGGAACTCGGCGCAACGGCCCACCTCGCGGCCGACCATACGGCCGAGCAGCGTCTGGCGGGGTTCCTCTACAGTCTCTCCCGCCGGCTGGGCCTGCGTGGCTACTCGGAGCGGGAGCTGCACCTGTTCATGCCACGCCGGGACATTGCCAGCCACCTGCGGCTGGCCACCGAGACCGTCAGCCGGCTGCTGGCCCGGTTCCAGCAGCAGGGCCTGATTAAGGTCAGCCGCAAGCACATCGAGCTGCTGGATCCCGAAGCACTGCGCCATCTGGGCGGGGCCATGGCGGGCGCCGGTCCCGAAGCCGCCGAGCGCTGTCGGGGCGACCTGTAGGGCAGCCGTGAGCCCGGGCCCCATTCTCGTCGCCCTGGCGCCCGGTCAATCCGGACAGACCGCCCTCGACAAGGCCCGGATCCTGGCCCGGTCGTTTGGCGCGAATATCGAACTGTTCAGCTGCCTTTTCGACGAGGCCATGGAAGGCAGCCACTTCATCGAGACCGACCACCTGCGTGCCGCGCGCGAAACCCGGGTGAATGCCGCCCTGGCGGATCTCGAGGCCCGGGCCACGCCCTTGCGCGACGCGGGTCTGGACGTGACCACCCACGCGGTCTACGAGCACCCCCGCCATGAGAGCCTGGCGCGCCGGGCGAAGGAGACCGGCGCCGATCTGCTCGTGCTGGGAACCCACGAGCATTCCTGGGTGGAGCGCTGTCTGCTCGGTGCCACCGAGTGGCAGCTGATTCGCGGCTGCCCCTGTCCGCTGCTCCTGGTGCGGGACGTGCCCTGGTCTGCGCCGCTCAGGGTTCTGGCCGCCGTGGACCCGGGGCACCGGGACGACGAGCACGCGGTACTGGACGGCCTGATCCTGTCCGCCGCCGTCCGGCTGGCCCCGCTGCCCGCCGAAATCCACGTTGCCCACTGCATTGTCTCGGCGGAGGATATTCTGGCGGCTGCCGCCGCGGGTTCGGTTCCGCCGTTTGCGGATATCCTCCCGGAGGAGATAACGCGTACGGTGGCCGCGGAGCGGCGCCAGCGTATCGAAGCGCTGGCCGCGCGCGCCAACCTGGAAGACCTGCACCTGCACCTTCTGGAGGGCCGGGCCACCGACCAGCTGCCGGACCTGGCGGCGCGCATCGGCGCCGACCTGCTGGTGCTCGGCGGCGTCTCCCGTAGCCGCCTGGCGCAGGTATTCGTGGGCGGAACCGCCGAGCGGCTGCTCGACCGGACGCCCTGCGACCTGCTGGTGATGCGCCCGCCGGGAGCGTCGGCGGACCCTGCCGGCGCTTAGACGGTGAGACGCGCAGCGCCGGGGGACTTGCTGGCCTTCGTGCACATCCAGAAAACGGCCGGCACGTCGATGAAGTTCATTCTCAAGAACAGCTTCGGCGCCAGACACTGCGATATCCGGCCCGTGGACCCCTCGCGGAACAAGCCCGTGGACGACGGCGACCTGGCGTTTGCGAAGCGGATCTACGAGGATCTTCGAAGCATCGGCGGACACGAGCTCATCGAGCCCACGGCCCATCTGTCTGCGCAGGTGTGTCCCTACACCATGCTTCGGGATCCTGTCAGCCGTGCGGTGTCCCACTTCCAGGACCAGAATGTCCGTGGCCGTGAGCCGCCCAGTTTCGATGCGTACCTGGAAGACCCGGGCAACCATGATTTCCAGGTGCGCAAGATTGCCGGAACGGCCGATCTGGACAAGGCCCGGGTCCTGCTGGAATCCGACTATTTCTTTGTCGGTCTCACGGAACGGTTCGACGAGTCCATGCGGCTCTTCGCCCAACGCTCGCCGTATCCGCTGGATCTTCGCTATGTCCGTCGCAACGTGGCCCGGGACAACCGGTTCAGAGAGGCGGTCATGGGAGACCCGGACAAGGTGGCCCGCCTCAGGGAGGCCAACCGGCTGGATCAGGCGCTGTTCGAGTGGGTCAGGGACGTGCTCCTGCCCCGGCAGCTGGACGCCGCGGACCCGACCCCGTCCAGCTCGCCCCTGCCGGTGATTCCCGACCGGCTGATCAAGCCGCCCCGGTATGCGGCCAGTCGGGCGGTCCACAAGCTTCGTTATCTTCCCGCGCTCAAACGCGAACGCCGCCGGCGCGGTTTTCTATAGTTTCCACTGAGGGAGTTCCGATCGGAAGGCCGGTCTCCCGGGACCCATCGACCCGGCGGGTCCCCCACGCCGGTCAGGCGAACCCGGAGCGCATCATGAGGAATAAGTCCAGATCAGTGGGCCCCACGGGAATCCGCCAGCGCAGAGGGAAGGTCACCTTGCGCCTGCCGGACCAGTCCAGGGTGCGGCGTTTTGCGGGCGAGATTCTGACGGAAACCTATTTCCTGCACCTGGTCAGCCTGCTCCTCCTGCTCTGGTTGCTGTTCACCTTCGGTCTGTTTCTGGCCGAGCGCGCCGCCGGCAACCCCCTGATCGATACGTGGGGGGAAGCCCTGTACTGGGGAGTGGCGGCGTTTTCCACCGCCGGCATCGCGGATACGCCGGTCTCGGGCGCCGGGCGGCTGCTGGGCGGCGCCTGGATCGTCGTGGGTTCGACGCTTTTCTTCGGCACGATCGTGGCCACGATTACCGGGTTCTTCATGCGCCCGGTGCAACGGCCGGCAAAGAAACTGGTGGAGACCATCGAATTCAACCTCGAGCACCTGGATGATCTGTCCATCGAGGAGCTCGAGCTGCTCCAGGCAACCACCGATTCCCTGATTCAGCACGTCGAACGGCTGCGAACCCGGCACGCGGGCCAGGGCCGACCCGGTCCGGCGAATCACGCAACGCGTCCCGGGCGGCCCCGTCGCGATTGACCCGGGGCCCCGGGCCGGGCGCGGGAGATGCTGCGACGCAAGAAATATCACCGCCAGTACGGTAGGCTCTGGCACTTCGCTTTTTCGACGCTATCCGAGCAGCCGACATGCCCGACTGGATGGTTTTCAAATTCGGTGGTTCAAGCCTTGCCGACGCGGCCTGTTTCGAACAGGTCGCGGACAATATCTGCCAGCAGGATCCGCCGCTGGCGGTCGTGGTTTCCGCGGTCGGGGGCACGACCGATCTCCTGATCGACGCGCTGGAACGGGCCGCCGCCCAGGATCCGGGCTACAGTCAGCCTCTGGAAGCCATCAGGCAGCGCCACCAGGTGCTGGCCGACGCGCTGCTGGACAAGGCGTCGGCCGCCGAATACGAGGAGGCCCTGGAGGTCGAACTCCGGGATGTCCGCCATATCCTGCATGCGGCCATGTTGTTGAAGCGGGCGTCCGAAGACAGCGAAAACCTGGTCTCCGGCATGGGGGAAATCTGGTCGGCCCGCCTGCTCGCCGCCTACCTGTCCCAGCGGGGCCGCACGGCGGACTGGGTGGATGCCCGCAATATCCTGGTGGTCGAGCACGGCGAACTCGGACCGGCCGTGGACTGGCGGGAATCCCGGGCGCGGATGCGCGCGGCGCTCCCGACCGGTGATCCGTCCACCCTCGTGATTACCGGTTACGTCGCCCAGGATCACCGCGGCGTGGCCACGACCCTCGGACGCAACGGCAGCGACCACTCCGCTTCGTTGTTCGGCGCGCTGCTGGATGCCGCGGAGATCCATATCTGGACCGACGTGGACGGCATTTTGAGCGGCGATCCACGGCTGGTCCCGGAAGTCGCCGTCATGGACAGCCTGTCCTACAGCGAGGCCATGGAGCTGGCGTACTTCGGGGCGAAGGTCATTCATCCCCGCACGATGGCGCCGGCCATCGAGCACGGCATTCCGCTTGTGATCCGCAATACATTCGCGCCGGATGCGCCGGGCACGCGGATTGCCGCAGCGTCGGACGGCCAGGACATCAAGGGCATCACGAGCATTCACGGCATCGCCCTCGTGAACCTCGAGGGTGCCGGGATGATCGGCGTGCCCGGCACCGCCATGCGGGTCTTTGCCGCGCTCCGGGACGCGGATATCTCGGTGGTGCTGATTTCCCAGGCCAGCTCGGAGCACTCCATTTGCTTTGCCGTGCCCGAAGACCACGTGGAGGCGGCCCGGGCCGTGCTGGAACGCGCCTTTCGAAGCGAACTTGACCAGGGGGCGATTCAGGACATCGGCGTCACCCGGGACTGCAGCATCCTGGCGGTCGTGGGCGACGGCATGGGCGGACGCCCCGGGATTGCCGCCAAGGTATTCGGAACCCTCGGCGAGGCCGGCGTCAACGTGCGCGCCATTGCCCAGGGCTCCTCGGAACGGAACATTTCTGCGGTCATAGACAAACGGGATGCCCCGCGCGCGGTCCGGGCGGTGCACGCCGGGTTCTACCTGTCACCCCAGACGGTCTCCATCGGGCTGATCGGTCCGGGCAACGTGGGTGGCGTGCTGCTGGACCAGATCGCCGGCGAACGGGAGCGGCTGGCCCGGGACAGCAACCTGGATCTGCGGGTGCGGGCGCTGGCGTCGTCCAGCCGCATGCTGCTCGGGACCCGCGCCATCGGTCTGGAGGACTGGCGTGAGCCGTGGGCCCGCTCGGATACACCGCTGGACCTGGACGCCTTTCAGGCGCACGTCAAGGCCGAGCACATTCCCCATGCGGTCATCATCGACTGCAGCGCAAGCGCCGAGGTCGCCGGTCGTTACGCTGAGTGGCTCGCCGCGGGCATCCACGTCGTAACCCCCAACAAGCGGGCCAACACCGCGGACATGGCCAGTTTCCGCGCGCTGCGGGAAGGCCGCCGCGCCGGGCGGAGCCACTATCTCTACGAGACCACGGTGGGCGCCGGGCTGCCGATCATCCACACGCTGAGGGACCTGCGGGAAACGGGCGACGAGATCCTGCGGATCGAGGGCATACTCTCCGGGACGCTTGCGTACCTGTTCAACAGCTATGACGGTGAGCAGCCCTTCTCCGAGCTCGTGCGCGGCGCGCGCCGGGAAGGCCTTACCGAGCCGGATCCCCGCGATGATCTGTCGGGCATGGACGTGGCCCGCAAAGTCGTCATTCTCGGCCGCGAAATGGGTCTGGGCCTCGAGCTGGATGCGGTGAACGTCGAGAGCCTCGTGCCGGCGGAGCTCACCGATGTGAGCGTGGAGGAATTTCTTCAGGGGATGAAACGCCACGACGAAGCCATGCGCCAGACCTGGCTGGCCGCGCGGGAAGCCTCCACGGTCCTGCGCTATACCGCCAGCCTGACAGCCGACGGTGCAGCCAAGGTCGGGCTGGCCCGGGTTCCGGACACCCACGCCTTTGCCCACATGAACCCGACGGACAACATGGTCACGTTCGTGACCCGCCGCTACCATGACAATCCCCTGGTCGTGCAGGGACCGGGCGCCGGCCCCGAAGTGACCGCGGCCGGCATCTTCGCGGATCTGCTGAGGCTCAGCGCGTATCTGGGGGCGTCGCTGTGAGCCCCCGCCGCGCCGGCGCGGAAGCCCGTATGATGGGGTTCGGCATTCGGGCCGAGGCAAGGGATCACAGGCCGTGGCTGAAGCAGGCTTGAGAGGTCGCGCGACGGCGTTTGCTCCCGCCAGCGTCGGCAACGTCGGCGTGGGCTTCGACGTGCTTGGTCATGCGGTCGATGCCGCCGGCGACACGGTGACCGTCCGGCGGATCGACACCCCGGCCGTGCGCATCGGCCGGATCGAAGGCCTGTCGGGCGCGTTTCCCACGGCCCCGGAGGACAACACGGCGACCGTGGGACTCCTTGCCATGCGAGCGGCGCTGGATCTGCCCTTCGGTTTCGAGGTGGACGTGGTCAAGGGCATTCCGCTGGGCTCCGGCATGGGGGGCTCCGCTGCCTCCGCCGTGGCCAGCGTGGTGGCCGCCAATGCGCTGCTCGACCAGCCGCTGAAAATGCGTGAACTGTTTCCCTTTGCCCTGCAAGGCGAAGCCGTGGCGAGTGGCTCCGCTCACCCCGACAACGTGGCGCCCAGCCTGTTCGGCGGTATGGTGCTTGCGGCGGGTGATCCCGCGCGGCCTGTCCTGGTCCAGGTGCCCGTGCCGGAGGCGGTGCGCTGTGTTCTCGTGCATCCCCAGCTGAAAATTGCCACCCGTGACGCCCGCGGTGTTCTGAAGAACGACTACGGCATCGAGGAAATCGTTGCCCAGACGGCGAACCTGGCCGGCTTTCTGTCCGGCTGCTACACGGGCGACCTGGCGGTGATCGGCGCCTGCCTGGAGGACCGGCTCATCGAGCCCCAGCGCAGCGGACTCATCCCCGGCTTCGACCAGGTCAAGGCCGCGGCGGTTGCTACGGGCGCCCTGGGCTGTTCTATCTCCGGCGGCGGACCCAGCGTATTCGCGTGGTGCGATTCCGAAGCGACCGGCCAGCGGGTGGGGACGGCCATGCTGGCCGCGTTTGCCGAGCGGGACGTGGCCGCGGACCTGTGGGTTTCTCCGGTTGAGTCCCTCGGTGCGAGGCTGGTCTGACGTGCGGGCGGGACCCGGCCTTCGGCGTCTGTCGCGGATGCGCACGCGCGGCCGCTCCCGGAGCCGGGGGCAAACGGGCCGATGAGATACCTGAGCACACGCTCCGCAAGCCCCGCGCTGCCCGTCAGCGAGGCCATGCAGCTCGGCCTGGCCGGTGACGGCGGCCTGTTTCTCCCGGAATCCCTGCCGGCGTTCTCCGCCGGCGACTTTGGCGGCCTCAAGACGCTGCCGGATATTGCCCATCGGCTGCTCGCACCGTTTTTCGAAGATGACGTACTGGCGCCGGACCTGGCGGAGATCTGCGCGGCCACTTTCGATTTTCCGGCGCCGCTCGTCACACCGAAGGGGGAGCCGGGGCTGCGTCTGCTCGAACTCTTTCACGGGCCCACCGCGGCATTCAAGGACTTCGGCGCCCGCTTTCTCGCCCAGTGCATGAGCCGCTGTGACATGCCGGACCCCAGGCCGTTGACGGTCCTCGTGGCCACGTCCGGTGATACCGGCGGAGCGGTCGCGGCGGGATTCCACGGTCTGCCGGGGATCGACGTAGCCGTCCTGTATCCCGAGGGCCGGGTGAGTCCGCGTCAGGAGCGTCAGCTCACCTGCTGGGGCGGCAACGTGCATGCATTCCGGGTGCGGGGCGATTTCGACGCCTGCCAGCGCATGGTCAAGGGCGCGTTTGCGGATCCGGCGCTCAGTGCCGCGCGCCGGCTGTGTTCGGCCAACAGCATCAACATTGGCCGGCTGCTGCCGCAGATGGTCTACTACGCCGCCGCCTCGCTGGCCCTCTACCGGGAGACCGGTGAGCCGCCGGGGATGATTGTGCCCACGGGCAACCTGGGTAACGCGCTGGCCTGCCTGCTGGCCCGGCGGATGGGTCTGCCCATCGGCCCGGTGGTGCTTGCGACCAACGCCAACCGGACCATTCCGGACTTTCTTCGCACGAGCGACTGGCAGCCGCGTTCCAGTATCGCGACCCTGGCCTCGGCCATGGACGTGGGTAATCCCAGTAACATGGAGCGGGTTCGGTCGGTGTTCGGCGAGACGGCGGACGCGGTCACATCCGAGGTGCGCGCTTACGCCGTGGAGGACGCGGAGATCGAGCGCGAGATCGTCCGGGCCCACCGGGACTGGGGCGAGATCCTGTGTCCGCACACGGCCACCGCCGCGTTCGTCTGCCGGGAGAGGCTGGGTGAACACGAGCGAGAGAGCCTGTGGACGCTGGTGGCCACCGCCCACCCGGCCAAGTTCGAGACCGTCGTGGAGCCGCTCATCGGTACGCCGGTGCCGGTGCCCGCGGCTCTGGCCCGCCTGCTCGAACTGCCCTCGGTCAGTCAGCCCATCGACGCCGATGTCGGGGCCCTGAGGAATGCGCTGGCCTGATTGCCGGCTTGGTGCAGTGGTGCCGGTTCCCCTATGCTCCGGGTCTGACAAAAATAATCAGACTTCGACGGGGGCAATCGTATGAAACGAAGAACATTTCTGGCCGGCGCCGGTGCCGCCGCAACCCTGGCCTGGCCCGCGTCCCGGTCTCTGGCCGGTGTCCTGCAGGCGCTCACCCAGGTCAGCTCGGACGTTCGGGCGATCGGGGGCAACGGCAAGGAAGTGACCTTGCCGAAGGCCGCGGTCGGAGAGCTCAGCGACGCTCTGCGCGGGCGGCTGCTTCTTCCCGGCAGCGAGGGCTATGACGATGCCCGCCGGGTCCTGAATGCCTCCATCGACAAGCATCCGGCGCTGATTGCCCAGTGCATGGGCGCGGCCGATGTTCGCGAGGCGGTGTCTTTTGCCAGCGACTACGGACTCCTCGTTGCGGTGAAGTGCGGTGGCCATAGCGCATCGGGTCAGTCCACCTGCGACGGCGGCCTGCTCATCGATCTTTCCCCGCTCCAGGGGGTCCGCGTGGATCCCGTCGCGCAGACCGCCTGGGTGGCCGGCGGCAGCCTTCTGGGCGCACTGGATGCGGAATCCATGGCCTTTGGGCTGGTGACCACGGCCGGCACCGTCTCACACACCGGCGTTGGCGGACTGACACTCGGCGGTGGCTATGGCCGCCTGGCCAGGCGCTACGGTCTCACCCTGGACAACGTGCTCGGCGTCGAGATGGTCACCGCCGACGGCCAGTTCCGGCGCGCTAGCGCCGAGGAAAATCCGGACCTCTTCTGGGCGGTGCGCGGCGGCGGCGGTAACTTCGGCGTGGTCACGGCGTTTCATTTCCAGCTCCATCCGATGAATCGCGAGGTCGTCGGTGGGCGGGTCATGTTTCCCATGAGCGAGGCGCGCCGTGTCCTGGAGTTCTACTCGGACTATTCGGCATCGGCTCCCGACGATCTCTACATGGACTTCTTCATGGGCCAGGGGCCCGGCGACGCGCCGGGAGGCGCCGGGATCAGTGTCTGCTACTGCGGCCCCGTGGACCAGGCCGAGCGTCTTCTCGCGCCGATCCGTTCGGTGGCGCCGCCGGCCGTCGACAGCCTGAAGAGCATGGATTACGTGGCCCTGCAGCGCAGCGGTGACATCGACGACCCGCGGGCCCTGGGGGTCTATCTCAAGGCCGGTTTCGTGTCCGGTGTGGACGGGGCGCTCGTTGACCAGCTGATGGACGGCTTCGAGGCGCATCCGGCGAGGCGCGTGGGCTTCTTCCTGCAGCATGCCGGCGGCGCCATCGACCGCGTGCCCATGGATGCCACTGCCTTTGCCAACCGCAATGCCTCCCACAACCTGGGGATCAGTGTGGGCTGGCCCATGGGGCAGACATCGGACCCGTCGCCTCACGTGGACTACCTGCGCCGCTACTGGGCCGAAGTAGAGCCGCTGACACAGGGCTTTTACACAAACGATGTGGCGGATGAGTCCGGCGGGAAGATCCGCAGCAACTACGGCCCCAATTACGCGCGCCTGGTTAGCCTGAAGAACCGCTACGACCCGAAAAACCTGTTCCGCCTGAACGCCAATATCGCGCCCACGGTCTGAACCAGCGCGGACCGTCCGAACATGGATCCCGACGGACCCAAGGACCGGCAGAAACCGCTTCGCTGCCCGGCCTGCGGTGAGGAGGTCTCCGGAAGCTTCTGTTCCGGCTGCGGCCGCCCGGCCGGGGAACGGGCGCGGCCCGCCTGCTGCGAGAACTGCGGCTGCGCGCTGACCGGATCGTTCTGCGCCCGCTGCGGGCAACAGGATGTGAACCTGCACCGCCCGATCCTGGGCCTTGTGCAGACGATGGTCCGGGACACCCTCGACATCGACGGCCGGGCGCTGCGCACCCTGCGCACCCTGCTGCTGGAGCCCGGGGTTTTGACCTCCGACTTTCTCGCCGGGCGTCGGCGCCGCTACACGCCGCCGTTTCGGATGTACCTGATCATCAGCGTGCTGTTTTTTGTCTGCGTTGCCTGGTTTGCGTCACGCGGCGTGCTGCTGGACGCCGGACCCGAATCGCAGACCGAGGCGCGGCACCAGGCCTCCTTTGTGGCCGAGACGCTGCCGCGGCTTATGTTCGTGCTGTTGCCGGTGTTTGCGCTGCTCTTGAAATGGGTCTTCTCCAACCGTCTGTACTTCGATCACCTGATCATGTCCCTGCACTTCCACTGTGCGGCGTTCATCGTCCTGGCCCTGATCGTGCCGCTGGAACGCGTGGCCTCGGCCCACTGGCTGCCCCTAGTCGCCCAGCTCGTGCTGTTCGCCTGGCTGCTGGTCTACTTTTACGCCGCGCTGCGCGAGGTGTACCGGGAATCCCGCGCGGCGTCCGCGACCAAAGGCCTACTCGTCCTGCTGGGCTACCTGCTGGCGTTCGCCGTGGCGGTCTGGGCTGCCCATGCCGTCGGCCGGGCCTTGCCCGGTATCGCCTGAGCCGGGCTCGCGGGTCAGGCAACTTGTCTGATCTCCGATCGCGTGCTATCGCTACGTGAACTAGCGGCTTCCGGCAGGGTGCCGTTCCCCGCCGGCGAGTCGGAGGTTCAGTGGGAGAAGAAACGACATGAGTTATCGGGACGCGCCGCAACCTGTCTGCGAAGCAGCCTCGGGCCCCATTCATCTGGTCATCCGGCCCAAGGAGAAGGATCTCGGCGAATTCACCGTCCGCCGCGTTCTCCCCGCTCCGGAGCAACGGATGGTCGGGCCATTTGTTTTCTTCGATCACATGGGGCCGGCCGAATTCCCGCCGGGTCAGGGCATTCAGGTGCGTCCGCATCCGCACATCGGCATCGCGACCATTACCTACCTTTTCGAAGGCGAGATCGTGCACCGGGACAGCCTGGGCTTTCATCTGCCCATATATCCCGGCGCGGTCAACCTGATGACCGCCGGACGGGGTATTGTCCACTCCGAGCGGGCGGGCTCCGACCTGGACCAGGTCTCCAGGCTGCACGGAATACAGTCCTGGATGGCGCTGCCCGAAGGCCAGGAGGAGATTGAACCGGCATTCGTGCACACGCCGGCGGCCGAACTTCCCGAGGTCACCCGGGACGGCGCGACGATCCGGATCATCATCGGTGAAGCCTTTGGCGAAGTCTCACCGGTGCAGGCCTATTCCCGGACCCTCTATCTTGATTGCCGTCTGCCCGCGGGTTCGACGTTCACGCTTCCGGACGGATACGCGGAAATCGCCTTCTATGTGGCCTCCGGGCAGGTCATCACCGAAGGCGTGGATGTGCCGGAAGGCACGATGATCGTGCCCGGGGCCGGTATGAACGTGAGGCTTCAAGCGGCGGAAGATTCGAGGGTGATGGTCGTGGGCGGAGAGCGCCTGGGCAGGCGCCGTATGTGGTGGAACTTCGTGTCCACCTCGGCGGCACGGATTGAGCAGGCCAAGCGGGATTGGCGGTCCGGGGCGTTCGGCGCCGTGCCGGGTGATGACCAGTTCATACCGCTGCCCGAGTAAGACAGGCGTCGTTCCTTCGGGCCGCAGGTCGTTTTTCGGAGAGGGTGACCTCGGGTCAAGGCTGCTCTTCGCGCTTCCCTTCGCGCTTCCCTTCGGCCGGTTTCCGTTCTGGCCCTGTTGCGGCTCTGTTCTTGCCCATCATTGTTTTGCGTGACGCTCGCACCGTTGCTTTCGGCTCGGCTCGGGCGATGCCTTACAGAGAGACTCGATGATCCAGGTACTGGCCGCCGCTGCGATAATCTTGTGCGCCCCCGCCACGTCGGATTTTGCGCTGGCCGCGCCGGCCCGGCGTACCGTACTCGCCGATCTCGAGCGTTTGGTGCAAGCCGCCGGTTCGCCGCCGGCACGGGTGCCTGTGGCCATGCTGCGGGTCGTAGCGCCCGGGCTCGACCTTGCGTGGGAAGGGGAGGCCGGGATAGCGGCCGATGGTCCGCGGACCCTGCGCATCGCCAGCAATACCAAGACCTTCGTCGCGGCGGCGACGCTGCGGCTGGCGGAGGAGGGTCGCCTCGACCTCGATGCCCCGATCGCCGGCCGTTTGCTGCCCCAGTCTCGGACGCTACTTCAGGACGGTGGCTACGATCCGGCGGTCCTCACCCCGCGCATGCTCCTGCAGCACACCAGCGGCCTGTTCGACCATGCCTCCAGCCAGCGATATCTCGATCGGGTGGTCGCGCAGCCGGACTATCGCTGGACCCGGCATGAGCAGGTCCGGATGGCGATGGTCGACGGTCGTCCCTACGGGCTCCCCGGCGAACGCTTCCGCTACAGCGATACCGGATACGTGCTGCTCGGAGAAATACTCGAGACGACCACGGGTCAGCCAATGGCCGAGGCCGTGGGGAGCCTGCTCGAATTCGGCCGTCTGGGCATCACGCACACCTGGTTCGAGACCCTCGAGCCCGCGCCGCCGGACGCACCGGCCCGACTGACCCAGTGGTTCGATGGCGTTGACGTGGCATCGATTGATGCGTCGGTCGATCTTTTCGGCGGTGGTGGCCTGTTATCGACGCTGCAGGACATGACGCGCTTTTACCGGGCCCTGCTGAGGGGCGATGTATTCCGGCACGACAGTACGCTGGAGATGATGGTCGAGCCCTCGCCCCAGTCCATTGCATCCGGTGAAGGCGGCTACGGAATCGGTCTTGCGCGTATCGTTATCGATGATCAGTCCTGCTACGGCCACGGTGGATTCTGGGGAACCGAGGCCTGGCATTGCCCGGATGCCGATGTGACCGTCGCCGGCGCGGTGTCCTCGACGTCGGGGCATGAGGCCCTGCGCGGCATGACCCGTTCAGCCCTCGCGCTCCTCCTTTCTGAGTCTGAAGATTCAGAGTGAAACCGCGTCTTGCCCGCTGGCCTGACCAGGCTGACAGCTCGACCCAAAGAAACGTCTCCGCCGAGACACGGTGCGCCATGAGCGGGAACACTTCTGCGCCATTGCGATCGACCCACCCGGTATTTCCTCTGCCCCAGTTTTTTTTGGTCTACAGTATTCCGGGGTGTCAACTCACCGGGGGATTACAGTGAAACATGGATGGCTCCTCGCAGGTCTTTCGTCCCTGCCCTTGATCGGGTGTTCGGGACCCGGCCCGGACCGCGCAAACGACATTCCCATCGCCGCATCCGCCGGCGCGTTGCCGGACTGCGAAGCCGGTTCATCTCAGCCGATGAATCTGGCCGCCTTCGAAGCGCAGGCCAACTATCTGCTCGAGCTGGAACCGAGCGCGGCCAGCCGTTATCTGGTGTGCATGCACCAGACCGATCCGGGGCTGGCGGAGGCGCTGATGCTGTATCGGCGAGACCTGCAAAGCGGTGAGGGGACCGAGGCGGCCTTTCTGCACTATGTGGTCAACACGCCGTCGCCACGGCTGGGCGACGAAGGCGCCGATGAGCTCGCGCGACTCGAGAACCGTTACCGGGAATCGCTCCTGCTCGACGCCCGGTCCGGCGCGACCACCGACACGGTGGCGTCTCTTGCCGCTCTCAGCAGGAAGGGCCAGGAATTGAACATGCAGCGCTACGGGCGCGCGGATCGGGTGCCGACGGCGCTCCTGGGGTTCGATGAGTCGCCGGGGAACTACTCGCGCCGCAACGCGGCATGGATGGCGGAGATGTCGGCGCTGGCCTACTGGAACCGGGACTTGACGAAACGGCAGCTTGACGCCTGGGGTTACGAGCTGGTCGCCGGGATCACCGACGAGGAGACCGAAACCCGGGCGTTCCTGGCGCGGTCGGGCCAGCGCCTGGTGCTGTCGTTCAGGGGCACGTCCACTCTGCGAAATTTCAAGACCGATGCGCAGTTTCGCAAAGTGCCGGCCGGCTGGGCGGCTGGCGAAGTGCACCGGGGTTTCTCGGCGGCACTGGATTCGGTCTGGCCCCAGATCACCGCGCAGCTCGGTCCGCCGGGTCAGGCCGATCAGCAGCTATGGCTCACAGGCCACAGCCTGGGCGCGGCCCTGGCGCAGCTGGCGGCCCTGCGTCTGGAAAAGGACGGTTACGCGGTCGCTGCCGTGTATACCTACGGCACACCGCGTATCGGCGATGGGGATTTTGTCGCGGATTACGACAGCGAATTGGGTGACTTGACCTACGCGCATATCAACAACACCGATATCGTCACTCGGGTGCCGCCCCGGCTGATGGGGTTCCGGCGAACCGCGAGGCCGAAGACACTGAAATTCACGGGGTCCGGTCATGACCTGGCGTGGTTCGACCAGGCCCCACAGCCACCGGACATCGAAGATGTCGACATCGCGATCGACTCCATACGCGAGACCACCCTGTTCCTCCCCGATCCCCTGCGCTCGCCGACCCTGGCGGGGCAGAACGCCGGGGAGATTCCGGTAATCTTCTACACCGCGGATTTCGAGGTGGGCCCGCTGGACGAGCATGGCTCGTTCCAGTATCTGTTCAAGCTTTCCTGTGTCGTGCTGGAGAAGGATCTGTGGCCGGCGGAGGCGCAGCAAGCGGGACTCAGCCCGGAGGACTTCGATTTTTCGCGCTGATCCGGTGCCGGCGTTACGTGCGCAACTGATCGGCGGCCGCTTGCTGGCAGTGCGGCGTTGAAACCGGCCGCGTAACGGCATTTTGAGTGTACTTGATTCGCTTGCCGATGCCGGTCATCGGAGCGACGGCTTGCCTTACGGCGTCTCAGGCAATCGCTGCCGGACCGCGAGCATCACGACGAAACCGCATCAGAATCTGGCGGGACAGCTTGACGCGTTGACGACGGCACACCGTGATAGCCCAGCGGTGCGCGGCGGCAATCCGGCTTGGTCAGAAGCATGTGGACAACGCCGATGTTGCGTTCCGTGAACCCGCCCTCGCAGTAGCACAGGTAGTACTCCCAGAGACGGACAAACGGCTCGGGATACCCGAGTTGGCGAACCGCTTCGATGCGCTCGAAGAAGCGCTCGCGCCACAGCCGCAGGGTTCGGGCATAGTCGGGTCCGAAGTCCTGCAAATGGAATATCCGCAGGTCGGAGCTGGCGGCGATGCTGTCGGCCATGGCCGTGATCGAGGGAATGAAGCTGCCGGGGAAAACGAACTTCTTGATGAAGTCCACGGTCTTCAGGGCGTTGGCGTAGTGCTGGTCGCGGATGGTGATGGCCTGCAGCAGCATCATCCCGTCGGGCTTCAGCAGGCTGCTGCACTTGGCGATATAGGTATCGAGGAAGTGATGGCCCACCGCCTCGATCATCTCCACCGACACCAGCTTGTCGTAGCGGCCCGCCAGGTCCCGATAGTCTTCCAGCAGCAGGGTAATGCGGTCTTCCAGCCCGGCCGCCCGAACCCGCTCGCTGGCCAGCTTGTGCTGCTCGCGGGAGATCGTTGTCGTGGTGACGCGGCATCCGTAGCGGCCGGCCGCATGAATGGCCAGTCCGCCCCAGCCGGTGCCGATCTCCAGCAGATGATCCTCGGGTCCCAGCTCCAGCTTCTGGCAGATGGCGTCCAGCTTGAGAACCTGAGCTTCTTCGAGCGTCTCCTCGCCGGTGGCAAACATGGCCGAGGAGTACATCATGGTCTCGTCGAGGAACAGATCGAAGAGGTCGTTGCCCAGATCATAGTGGGCGGCAATGTTCTTGCGGCTGCCGGCCTGGGTATTCCGGTTGACCCAGTGGGCCAACCGTTTCACTGGTGCGGCCAGTCGGGCGCCGCCGCTTTCGAGTCCCTCCAGCACGGCACGGTTTTGCACGAGGATCCTGACCGCAGCCGTCAGATCGTCACAGCGGAAATACCCGGCGATGTAGGCTTCGCCCGCACCCGTATTGCCGCCCAGGGCCAGTTCCCCCCAGAAACGGGGGTCCGTCACCGTGACCGTGGCCATGAGTCCGCAGCGCTCGGTCAGATTTCCGAAGCGATGCCGTTCGTCGCCGTCGACGATCTCGAGTACCCCGTGCTCGATCCGGGCCAGCCGCGCGAGGAGGGCACGCCGTGCGGTGCGGTCGATCAGGCGGTCCTTGCCGGCCTCGACGGGCAGGATGCGTTCGCTGGGAATGATGGACTCTCTCATGGGACATCTACCTCGGTGAGCTCTCGGGGCCGGTTGCCCTCGACCCCGGATTTCGCGGGATGGGTATGAAAACGGGCGCCCCGGCGCAGCAGCCGGAGTGCCTGAAAGTGGATGAGCGCGATGACTTTCAGGGTCATGAACGGGAATCGGAGCAGCACGCCGGCCATGTTGGCGGCGGTCATCGGTTGCCGGTCCAGCGTCAGGGTCGCGTCGAATCGGCGTTCGCCGTTCTGGAGGTTTTTCATGTGCACGGACAGGCGTTCGTCCGGATCGCCGAAGCGCCACGCATAGTCCATGTCCATGGGCAAAAACGGTGACACATGGAACGCCTTGCCGAAGGCGAACTCCTGAACCGGCCCTTTGCGGGTACCTTCGGACTGGGGCAGCACATAGCAGTGGCGTTCGCCCCAGGGCGTGTTGTTGACCTCCGCGACGATGGTTTCGAGCCGCTCGTCTGCCTCGTCGAAACAGTAGTAGAAGCTGACCGGATTGAAGCAGTGGCCGAAATAGCGCAGGTGGGTCAGCAGGCGGATCGGCCCGGACGGGCGCTCGCCCGTTTTCTTTTCCACCATGTCGCGGATCACGTCGTCCAGGGGCCGGTCATGAGGGCCTGCATGATCTTCGCGGCGGAAGCGGGCCAGCGCCGGACGGCGCGCGGACCAGAACCAGCGCCGATCGAACAGCCCGGGCAGCTCGGCGAGATCCAGATACGCCATGAACAGCGTGTACCGAAACTCGTTCGGCACATCGCCGAAGCGGCGATGCCTAACCTGCCCGACGTAGAGGCAGCTGTTCGTCACGCTCATTCCCCCCTTCGTGCTGCCAGCGCCGGACCGCATCCACAGCCGCCAGGCCGCTCTTGACGCCGTCTTCGTGAAAGCCAAAGCCCCAGTAGGCGCCGGCAAAAAACGTGCGCCGGCTGCCGTTGATGTCGCCCAGGCGCCGCTGGGCGGCAATCCCCCGGGGTGTGTAGACCGGATGCTCATAGGCAATGCGGCGCAGAATCTTGGACTCGTCGATCAGATCGTCGTGGTTCAGGGTGACGCAGAACTCCCGCGGGGCGTCGAGGCTCTGGAGAATGTTCATGTCGTAGGTGAGGGCGACGCTGCCGGTGTCCGATGCCGGAATGTGATAGTTCCAGGCCGACCACGCCTTGCGCCGGTCCGGCAGCAGGCGGGTGTCGGTGTGCAGGACCGCTTCGTTGGGCTGGTAGGGGATTGCTCCCAGGATCCCGAGTTCGTTCTCGTCGGGATCTTCGAGCAGCCGCAGGGCCTGGTCGCTGTGGCAGGCCATGAGCACCGCGTCGAATCCGGCCGATGTGCCGCCGGCGTGAACGGTGACGCCGGTATCGGTTCGACGCACGGCTTCCACCGGCGTGTTCAGGTGAATGCGGTCGGCAAAGCCGGCGACCAGCTTGTCCACGTAGGCCCGGGACCCGCCCTTGATCACCCGCCAGGTCGGCCGGTTCTTGATATTCAGCATGCCGTGGTTGCTGAAGAACTCGACGAAATAGCGGGCCGGGAACCGGTACATGCTGGCCGGCGACGAGGACCAGATCGCGGCTCCCATGGGAATGATGTAGTGCTCAATGAACCGCTGGCGGTACCCGCCCTGTTCCAGGTACTCACCCAGCGACAGGCTATCGTCATCGGTGTCCAGCAGGTCCAGGCTCTCCTTGTTGAAGCGCATGATGTCCGCGATCATCCCGTAGAAGCCCGGGCTGAGCAGGTTGCGGCGCTGGGCGAACAGCTGGTCCAGCGAGGATCCGCAGTACTCCAGGCCGGTTCTGTCGCAGTGAACACTGAAGCTCATGTCCGACGGCTGAGACGCAACGCCGAGTTCGTTCATTAGGGCGATGAAATTCGGGTAGGTCCAGTCATTGAAAACGATAAAGCCTGTGTCAACGGCCCAGGAGCGGCCATCGAGTTCCACGTCCACGGTGTTCGTGTGGCCACCGATGTAGCCATTGGCTTCGAAGACGGTGAGCTCGTGTTCGGCCTGCAGATGATAGGCCGCGGTCATCCCTGAGATACCCGTGCCGACGATGGCGATACGCATGCAATTACTCCTTGAACGAACCGGGCTTCACACCCGTCCCTTGATGCCCCGGATCAGCCCGCCGATCACCGGCAGCCGCTCATAGAGCAGGGCGCCCGCGTCGAAGTAGTCCCGGTGGTAGTGAACCCGCTCTTCGAACCTGATGTGTGATGCGCCGGGCAGCGACAGCAGTTCGCCCGGGCGCAGACGGGCATGCCGCATGTGCATGACCCAGGTAAGCATCGCGCCCTCGTCGTCCTGCATGACCACCTCGAAGTCGAAGCGGATCTCCGCTACGCCCTGGTACATGCGCCGGAAGTAGTCTGTGAGCGCGGGCAGCCCCTCGACCCGGTGCAGGGGATCCTCGAAGACCACGTGGTCGGCGTAGACCTCCTCCAGACGGTGCAGGTTCTCTGCGTCCAGGCTGTTGAAAAGATCCTGGAAGCGTGCTGGATCCATGCGGCTCACGTTGACCGGCCTCCGCGCCCCGACCCGCCTGAACGGCCTTCGTCCAGGATCCGCGCCGGAACGGGGCGGAGGTCCCAGATCAGCCCGAGGGCGGACAGCAGCCGCAGGCCGTAATAGGTCAGATCGATTTCCCACCAGCGAAAACCCTGCCTCGCCGAGGCCGGGTAACGGTGATGGTTGTTGTGCCAGCCCTCGCCGAAGGTGATCAGCGCCAGCAACAGGCTGTTCCGGCTTTCGTCGCCGGTGTCGTAGCGTTGCCGGCCGAACCGGTGGGCGAGGGAATTGATCGTGTAGGTACCGTGGTAGACCGCCACCGTGGAGATAAAGAAGCCCCACACCAGCATCTGCCAGCCGTCCGTGCCCAGGCCCGGTGCGGCGTAACCGAGCAGGCTGCCGAGCAGGAACAGGCCGGTTCCCAGCGCGACCGGGACCAGCGCGTCGTTGCGATCCAGCCATTTGAGCTCCGGGTAGCGGGCCAGGTCCCGAACCCGCCGAAATCGGGTGGGGTAATTCTCCCGGGACAGAAACCAGCCCATGTGGCTCCAGAGGAAGCCGTGCTGGCGGGGCGAATGGGCATCGTCCTCCTGATCGGAGTGCTGGTGATGCTCCCGGTGGTGAGCCGCCCACCACAGCGGCCCCCGCTGAGCGGCCGAGGCTCCCAGCAGGGCGAACACAAATTGCGCCGGCCGCGAGGTCTTGAACGTGCGATGGGAGAAATACCGGTGGTAGAAACCGGTGATGGCAAACATCCTGAGGGCATACAGCGCAACGGCCACGGCAACTGCAATCGGGCTCCAGCCGGTCCAGATCACGCCGAAACAGGCCAGGTGTATGCCGATAAACGGCAACACCCTGATCCAGTCGACGCCGGTCGGGTCGGATTCGACCGCAGGACTGAGCCGCTGGCTCAGCAGCCGAAAGACATTGACCTTGGGAGCAGCCTCAGCCGGGCTCGACGGGTTCATCCTTGGAGCACTCCTGATCGTTCTTGAAACCTTTCCAGGGCGGTAACCGGGTCCTGCCCCAGCGGCGTGCAGCCCGCCGCCACGCAGTCGGCACGGGCGGTCTCGCCCGCCAGACCCTGGACGAAACACCCCACGGGCAGTCTGCCCACCAGACGCGGCAGCGCGGAGTCCAGAAAAGCGCGCTCGGCGGCATGGTGGCCGTAGAGAATCACGGCCAGCCGGTCGCTTCGTCGCGCGGCGATCGGCAGGACGCTCAACGGTGTATCGGGTCCCAGCAGCGTCGGGCGAAAACCCGCTTCCACGGCCAGGAGCGCGAAGGCCAGGATCGTCAGCTGGCGCGTCTCACCCGGTAGGGGAGCGATGAGCACGTTGCCCTGGGCGTCCTCGGGACGGGTGTGATGACATTGAGCGCCAAGCTTGGTGTGCAGCCAGGACTCGAAAAAACGCTGCCGGGCCAGTGCGGCGTCGCCGTCGCCGTTTTCCAGCATCATGGCCACCGGCGCGATGACCTGTTCGATAACGAGCCGGGCCGGAAACCGCATCATCAGGCCGCGATGGATGGCGTCCGTCGACGCCTCTTCGAAACTGTCCACCGCAATGTCGAATGCGCGGCGATGACGGGTCCAGGCGCCGTCCACCGGCACATCCTGGTCGGCCCCGGGATCCAGCAGGGCGCCCACGCGGCCGATCGCCACGCCCTGACGGATCAGCACCACCGCTCGGCGGATTCGTTCGACGTCCTCGGAGCTGTACAAGCGGTGGCCGGACTCGGTGCGGCTCGGAGAAACGAGGCCATAGCGCCGCTCCCAGGCCCGTAAAGTCACGGGTTTCACCCCGGTCAGGCGGGCCACGGTGCGGATCGGCAACAGTCCGGTCGTGCTGCCGCCGGTATCCACGCTCACGTGGGGGCCCCGACTTTTTCGAAAAACAGAATGACCTCACCCAGTCGGAAACCGAACTTGGTCATGATTGACCGGTTGACCATGCGGTTCTCGTCGAGCAGATACATCCAGTCGTCGAAGGTCACGGTGTAAACCTTGTCGTCGACCGGCAGCAGCAGCTGGTACTTCCACCGCAGCGCATTGCCCGCCACGACGCCGGACGCCTCGCCCACCACGTCATCCGCCGTTCCGGAGTACGTGTCGGTGCCGGTTTTCGTGAAGGTCCAGACACGCCGGTCGATTTCGCCGTCGGCAAACACGAAGTCTTCTTCCAGCACACCGGTGTCGCCGTCCCAGCGGCCGATCATGTCCACGGTAAATCGACGTACGACCTTGCCGCTGCGGTCCTGGAACACGCCCCAGGCGCGAAGTTCGCCGGAAAAGAACTCCTCCATCGCAAAGCGCGGGGTTTCACCCGCATAGTCTTCGATGCGGGTCGCGCAGCCGCTGCCAACGAGCAGAAACGACAGCGCAAGACAGCCCGGCAAGGCGCGGCTCAATGCCATCAGCGGGCTTCTCCGACCAGCGCGTCGCGCAGGTCCGGCCGGCGCGATTCGGGGTGCAGCCAGATCTCCAGAAAGGCCGGACCGAACTCGGGATCGGCAATTTCGCCGAGAAGTTCTCCCGAGCTATAGAACCGGGTGGGGCCGCCGCGGGTCACGACGGTGACGATGAGATCGCCGGCCTTGATGTCGGGCCACAAGGCGGAGACCTGCTCGAGCCAGGCGTCGCGGGTGGCATCCGCGGGCAGCCGGGTCCGGCGCTCGAGGCGATCCCATTCCTTGCGGGTCCGCTCGACAAGCCGATCCGACGGAATATTGCGAAGATAACGAAGCTCCAGCGCCACGGTTTCCTGATCGTCGAGGCCGAGAAAACGCCCAGAGTCCGTGAACAGGACCGCTTCGTAGACGTCGATCCCGAACCAGCTCAGCACGCCGGAGCCGACGGCTTCCACGTCGAGGTGGGCCAGGGCCGCCGGGGACGGGCCGCGCGTATTGCCCTGCGCCGCCATGGCGACGAAGAGCGTCAGCCCGGCAACGATGGTCTTGAGCCGTTTACTCGAGGCCAGGGAAGTGGACGGGGAAATCGGTTTTCGCATGGGTCAGCGCCTCGAAATCGTGTTGCAAAGCCCTTGAGGCAAGGAGCCGTGGGGACTATGCAGATCCTATACGTCGGTCCGTGAAATCGTCGTGAAGACAGGTCGTACGAACGCGAGTAACATGAAAAGCGCTTTCGCGAGGAGGTTTGCGGCCGGATTCAGGGACAACGCGAATTCCGCGAAATGCCTACAAAACGTCTACAGCATTCCCGGGTAAGCCGGTGGAAGTACGGCGAGGCAGCGCCATTTCGGCGCAGTGACGGTGAGACGTGTTATGGAGAATTCGCCGCAGACGGGCAGACGGTTTTACCCGCAGTAGATTCCGTGCAGCGTGTCGATGACGCGAGCCGCGGGACCGTCGACCACGGAATAGTAGATCGTCTGGGCTTCCCGACGGGTCCTAACGAGGCCGTCGCGGCGCAGGACCGCGAGATGCTGGGAGAGGGCGGACTGACTCAGCGGAACACGGGCATTGAGCTCGCCCACGCTCATTTCCCGCTCGCACAGCGAACACAGCACCATCAGCCGCGATTCGTTGGCCAGCGCCTTGAGAAGACGGCTGGCCTCCAGAGCGTGTTCCCGCATCGCTTCCGGGTCCATTGCCGGATCCTCGGCCAGATCGTTGGCCAGATCGTTGGCCAGATCGTTGGATTGTGGCAGCGCCTGACTCATATCACGGATTCCACATACTGTGCCTATAGTGTACGGCACGGCGGGCCATTGCGGGTAGCCCTCTAAATTAGATAGTTCTAAGATAAAGGCGATCCGCCGCGCGAGTCACCGCTTATGAGTTCAGAACCACAGGTCCAGTCCTGGTATCACGAGCCGACGGGATCGTTCACGCACCTCCTGCGCGATTCCGAAAGCCGGGCCGCCGCGGTCGTCGACCCGGTACTGGACTACGACCCCGCGAGCGGGCGCCTGGGCACCAGCTTTCTGGAGCCCCTGGCGGCGACCATCGACCGTGATCGTCTGGAGCTTGTCTGGATACTCGAAACCCATGCCCACGCCGACCACCTGTCCGCCGCGGCATGGCTGAGAGGGCGCGCCGGCGGCCGCCTCGGCGCGGGGCAGGGCATACGCGAGGTCCAGGCACGCTTTGCCGATTTCTATCATCTCGGAGCTGATTTCGTGCCGGACGGACGGCAGTTCGATCGCCTGTTCGCCGAGGGCGACATTCTGCCGCTGGGCGGACTGCGTATCCGCGTCATGGCGACCCCGGGGCATACCAGCGACAGCGTGGCCTACATCGCGGGCAACGCGGCGTTTATCGGCGACACGATGTTCGCGCCCGACTACGGCACCGCGCGCTGTGACTTCCCGGGCGGGGACGCGGCGGATCTGTTCCGCTCGATTCAGCGGCTTTTGGAACTGCCGCCGGAGACGGCGCTTTATCTCTGCCATGACTACCCGCCGGACGGACGCGCCCCGCGGGCGAGTTTTACGGTCGCCGAGCAGAGGCAGGGCAATGTCCACCTTCAGCAGGCCCCGGACCCGGAGTCCTTTGTGGCCCTGCGCAATAAACGCGATGCGGGCCTCGACGTGCCCCAACTCATCCTGCCCGCGTTGCAGGTAAATATTCGGGCCGGCTGCCTCCCGGAGCCCGAGGCCAACGGGACCCGGTACCTGAAGATTCCCCTCGACAGGATGTAGGGCCCCGCGGGGCGGCGAGACTGCAGGGGAGAACGGACGGCAGGCAATGAGGAGTGTGCAGATGCGTTGGCCAAGACAAATGAGACCCGGACGCCCGTCTCACCCGGCTGCCCGGGCGCCCGCGCGTGTCCTGATGCCGGTGCTTGCCGTGGGTTGTCTGGTGCTCGCTCACGGCCCTGTTTCGGGAGCCGAACCCGATCCTCGTCTCGCTGTCAGTCGCGCGGCGATCGGTGAGTTTGCCGCCGAACTCAAGGCCGCGCTGCAGGAGGGCCTGGCCGGCGGCGGGGCCGAAAACGCCATCGGCGTGTGCCGGCAGAAAGCACCGTCGATTGCCGCTGCGCGTTCGAAGGAACTGGGCGCCCTCGTGGGCCGGACGAGCCGCCGGTTCCGCAACCCGGCCAACGCACCGTCGCCCGCCGAACAGATTGCCCTGGAGGGCTTCGAAGATCGCCTGAGGGCGGGCGAGGCGGCCGCGGACATGGAACACTGGCGGGTCGGAGCCGATGGCAGCGCCATCTATCTCAGGCCCATTGTCGTGGCGCCGGTCTGTCTCGCATGCCATGGCCGGGCCGTGGCGCCCGAAACCCGGGCGGCCATCGACCAGCTCTATCCCGGCGACCGGGCCACCGGCTACGAGGCAGGCGATCTGCGGGGGGCATTCCGGGTAGTCTGGCCCGCGCCCTAGCGGCCCGCGCCCTAGCGGCCCGCACCCTGGCGGCTTTCGGATCTACGGAACAGTTACGGGCAGGGAGTTGGCCCGCTCGTCGAGCGTCCTGGGCAGAGGGCACTCCAGCGCCGCGCAACAGGCCCTGAGCAGAGCGGATTCCCTCGGCTGCAGCACGCCGTCCTCCCGCGCCGCGGCATCCAGTGCTTCCACCAATATGGCCCGGTACTGGTAGTCCATCTGTCCGAGGATCCCGGCGGCGCCCGCCGGCGGCAGTTCACCAGCCGGAAGATCCGTCGCCGCCATGCCCGGAAAACCGCTCTCGGCCAGGACCTGTCTGCCGGTCGCCAGTGCCGCGTCCCGGCGTCCGCCGGCTGCGTTTGCCATCCACTGGACCAGGCCCAGAGCCGCGCTGCCCGGTGGTGCCACGCTAGGCCTTCGGTGAGTGAGGTGCGTGTCTTCTTCCCGCAGATACAGCTCCAGGTTGGCCAGTAGAGCTGCTTCGAACGGCGCAATGATGCCGTCGGCCTCGGCGAATCGCCTTGCCAGCGACGCGAGGGTTTCGCGGCGCGGAAGCGACTGGCGGCGTAATGCTGGCGCCGCCAGGTCGAGGAGGACCAGCCGCTGGTCGTCCGCCATGGGCCTGACGGAGTTAGCGAGGCTGGCCAGGGATTCCGCGGCGGAGACACCCAGCGTCTGACCGGCCGCGGATAGCTGGTGGTCCCGGAGCGGGTTCTTCGCTTCGGCGATCAGCGCCAGCGCCAGCAGCGGCGCGTCCCAGTCGCCGTGGGCCGCGTCGGTGGCTGCCGGCGGCAGGCTTGCCAGCAAGCGGCTTGCGGACACCAGGCTGGCCGGTCCGGGCTGGCCGATCTCGCCGACGAGGCCGGTTCGCGGCCTGCTGACGGCCAGGCCTGGATGCCGTCCGGGTTCCAGCGCCTGCAGGCGCCGCTCGATGGTCGGATGCGTGGCCAGCAGACCCGCAAGGCGACGGCTGTCGGCGAACAGCATGTGCCGGACCTCGTCGCGCCGCGCAGCCGTCAGGCGCGCGCCGTGCCCGGAAGCGGCGATTTTTCTCAGTGCGCCGGCCAGGCCCGCCGGGTTGCGGGTGAACTGAACCGCCGAGGCGTCGGCGAGCAGTTCCCGCTGGCGGGAAACCGCGGCCTGGAGTACCCGTCCGGCCAGGACGCCGAGCCAGCCCAGGACAATCAGTCCGAGACCGGCCACCGCGAGCGCCGGGGCGCCGGTCAGGCCGAGACCGAGGGCACCCCGCGCCGGAGCACGCGCCGAAGCGCTGCTTCGCCCCACTCGGCCGCGTCCCGCTGCCTCGAGGATTGTGCGGCCGATCAGACTGACGACCATGAGTCCGAACAGGTAGCCCAGCAGCCGCTGATTGAGGCGCATATCGCCGTTGAGAATATGACTGAACTCGTGGCCGACCACGCCCTGCAGCTCGTCCCGGGTGAGGGTCTCCAGTGCACCGCGGGTCACGGCGATCGCCGCGTCCCGGGTCCCGAGCCCGGCGGCGAACGCGTTGATACCCGATTCCTGATCGAGCACGTAGACCGCCGGAACGGGGAGCCCGGCGGCGATGGCCATTTCCTCCACGACATTTTCGAGCCGCCGGTAGCGGGGATCGGATTCCTCGCCGGTCAGCGCCCGGCCGCCGAGTGTACGGGCCACCTCACCGCCGCCGGCGGCCAGTTGCCGATGCCGGAGCGCCGATGCGAGCAGGATGATTCCCGCGATGAGGGCCCCTAGCGCCATAACCAGGCCCCGGTCCGGCGGATCCTGCCCGGGCGCGGCGCCGGTAACGGCCAGTAGCCACGCGAGGATAAAGCCGCCGACGACCGCGACGGCGAGCGTCGCGGTCAGGAAGGAGAGAACCAGGCCACGGCTTTTGCTGCGAGCCAGGTCCTGGGAGCGAAAAAAGTCCATGGCCGGCTCAGAACGAAACGGTCGGAACCTCGCGTTTGGACTCCGCCTCGATCTCCAGGAACTCCCCTTGCTGGAAGCTGAACACGCCGGCGATGAAGTTGGTCGGGAAGCTCTGACAGGCGGTGTTGTAGGCCATGACCGCGTCATTAAAACTCTGGCGGGCGAAAGCCACCTTGTTCTCGGTCGACGACAACTCCTCCTGAAGGCGCAGCATGTTCTCGTCCGCCTTCAGTTCCGGATAGGCCTCGACGACCGCCAGCAGCCGGCCGAGGGCGCTGTCCAGTGCGGCCTCGGATCCCGCCAGCTTGCGGATCGCGTCCGGATCACCGGGCCTGGCCGCGGCCGCCTGCAGGCCGGCAATCGCCTGGTTGCGCGCGCTGATCACGGCCTCCAGGGTTTCCCGCTCGTGCTGCATGTAGCCCTTGACCGATTCGACGAGATTCGGAATGAGGTCATGCCGGCGGGTCAGCTGGACGTCGATCTGGGCAAAGGCGTTCTTCATTCGGTTGCGCCGGTCCACGAGACCGTTGTAGGCGAATACGACATAAAGCCCCAGTGCCGCAACGATCGCGAGAATCACCAGTAAGGCCATGAACTGCTCTCCGGGTTTCTGTCGAAGCCGAGGATACGCCTGGCCCCTCCGGTGAGAAAGCCGCCGGTTCGCAGATTCACAACCGACCGTCTTGGTCACCCGGTGTCGTCATCCGGCAACAGCTGAAAAAACGCGTGTTGACATAAGTGTTTACGTTTTTCCCGTGATGGCGGATCACATGCCCGATGGCACACGCCTTGCTGCTCTTCGGGGTGGCAAGCAATGGAGGGTCTTCCGTGACCCTGGTTTCGAGCCCGGGCCCGGCCTTGTGACGGAGTTCAAACTTCGCAAAAGCGGGGCGGCCGACCGGCAAAACTGAGACGTGTCTGCGTTGACATAACCCGGTCGCCCATCCAAGCTCGAAGCCGCTGATAAAGGCAAACCCGTCGAAAGGCGGGGACGCAAAGCCACCGGTCTACGGGACGTTCCCATGACAGCGGGGTTGCCAGCGAAGTAGAGCTTTTGGCGCCGGTTCTCCGGCGCCGCCCGAAAAGCCCGCCTTCCGGCAAAACACGTTTTCATCGGTCCGTCCCGTCCTCCGAATGGCCAGCGTCGCCCACGGGAGGCTGTCACTGCTCGCCAGTGTCCATCGGGATCCTGGGAGGGGCCTGAAAATGAAAACGTGCCTGAAACTGATGACGAGCCGAGTGCTCACCGCAGCCAGCCTGCTGGCCCTCGCCGCCTGTGGTGGCGGTGGCGGAAGTTCCGCCTCCGACGCCGTGGTTGTGGAGGGGGATTTCCCTGTCGCCTTCGTGAAACGGGATGTGTCCGCCGTCGGGAATCCGACGGACGGAATCATCTTCGCTCCGGGCGGCGATCTGATGATGATCGACCTGTCCTCGCCGAGCGCGAAGACGGAGAACATCACTGCCGAGTACACGAAGGGGGCCGGCGATGTGTCGGATCCCGAAGTGTCCTATGACGCGACCCGTTTGTTGTTCTCCATGCGCGGTCCGGAAGACCGCACCTGGAACATCTGGGAGTACGAGATCCAGACGAAGCAGCTGCGGCGGCTGATCCCCGACGACGCGATCGCCAACGCAGGCGACGACGTCGACCCGGCTTATCTGCCAGACGGCCGCATCGTGTTCAGCTCGAATCGCCAGGAGAAATCCCGGCAGGTCCTCGAGTCCCTGGGCGTGGAACCCTACGCCCATCTGGACGAATACGAACGCGAGCGGGCGATCCTGCTGCACGTGATGGACGGCGACGGTTCTGACATCCGACAGATCTCGTTCAACCAGAGTCACGACCGCAATCCGACGGTCCTTTCCACGGGCGAGATCATGTTTGCCCGCTGGGATCACGTCGGCAACCGGAACCATTTTCCGATCTTTTTCGCCAACCCCGACGGCACGAACATTTTTGTGCAGTACGGCGCGTTCAGCCCGGGCAACAGCTTCCTCCACCCTAGGGAGATGCCGGACGGACGCGTGCTGTCCGCGCTGATGCCGCTGTCCGGGACCCGTGAGGGCGGTGCGCTGGTGGCCGTGGATATTCGTAACTTCTCCGAGAACGACCAGCCCGCGTCCGGCGACGTGCCGGCAAATGCCAAGGGTCAGCAGCAGGTCACTCTGTTCGATATCGATTTCGGACGGGACATCTCCGAGTTCGGCCGCTACACCACGCCCTATCCTCTCTGGGACGGAACGCCCCGGGCCCTGGTCAGCTGGTCGCCGTTCCGGCCGGCGGAGGAAACGAACCCGCTGACCGGCGAAGTGATGGAGGTCGAGGGCGAGCCCCTCTACGGCGTCTACATGTTCGACATGGTCGCCCAGACGCTGCGTCCGATCGCGCTGCCCGAAGAAGGCTTTGCCTACACCGATGCCGTGGCGGTGGAAGCCCGGCCCGCACCGAATTCAGTAGCTGACAAACCGCTGGACGAGGCGCTGGCCGCCGAGGGCGTCGGGGTCCTGAACGTCAAGAGTGTCTATGACACCGACGGCCTGGACATCATGGGCCAGCGCGTGCTGGTTCCCGGCGAGTCCCTGCCGATGATGCCGGCGCCGGGCGACGACGGCCGCTCGCAGGTTCCGGATCTCGCCTTGCTGAAGGATCCGGCCATGACCGCGGCATCGGAGCGCCCGGCGCGGTTCGTTCGCGTTGTCAGGGCCGTGCCCACACCGCGCGGCTTGTCCCGGCAGGCCATCGGCGAGACGGACCTCGAGATGCAGCAGATCGTCGGCTACTCCGAGATCGAGCCGGACGGCTCGTTCCGGATCAAGGTGCCTGCCGATACGCCGATCGGATTGTCCGTTGTCGATGCCGCCGGCCGGGCGTTCCAGGTCCACACGAACTGGATCCAGGTCCGCCCGGGCGAAACCCGCACTTGTAACGGCTGCCATTCCCCGCGGCGGGGCAGTGCGCTGAACTCCGCCCCGGTGGCGGGTGCGCACGCGAACGTGACACTGGCCGCCGAACCTGGCGAGTCCATGGCGGAGACGCGGACCCGCATGTATCCGGAAGACCTCGAGCTCCGGCCCGATCCCGTGTTCACGGACATCTGGACGGACCCGGCCCTGGCCGGCCGCAGCCCGGATCCGGATCTGGCCCTGACCTACGCGGGCCTGCCGGCGACGGTGCCTGCGCCCGTCCAGGGTGTCATCAACTATCCCGATCATATTCACCCTCTCTGGGTAGCCGACCGGGGTGGGAACACCTGTACCAACTGCCACACCAACAGCAACAAGGACGATCCCGTCTCGGCGGGGCTGAATCTCCAGGGCACGACGGGCGGCACGGGCCGGCTGACCTCGTACGAAGAGCTGATGGTCGGCGACCCGGTGATCGACCCGGCGACCGGGCTGCCCGAACTGCGGGTGATGGATGACGGCGAGATCGAGGTCGTGCGCGAGCCTGCCCTGGTCGAGACCGGCAATTCCGCCCAGAGCTCGCGGACCAGCCATCTCGTGGAGAAACTCTTCGAGCAGGAACTCCGGGCCGGCTATGAGCTGACGTCGCCGCCGAGCGTGGACCATACCGGCATGCTGAACGCGTCCGAGCTGCGACTGGTTGCAGAGTGGATCGATCTTGGTGGCCAGTACTACAACGACGCCCACGACGACGCCGATGGCGACGGGTTCCGATCGTTGGCTGAGGTGCGCGGCGGCATCCGTGGCCTGTCCGAGTCGGGCTTCGAGGACAGCGTGCACCCGGTCCTGATGGATCAGTGCGCGGCCTGCCACCAGCCGTTTGGCGGACTCGGCATTCCCGGCGAGCCCGAGAATCCGGATTTCAGTCCGAACCGGTTCGTGCTGACCGGCAACATCGAGGGCGACCTGAACGTCTCGCTGTCCATGGTGGACGATGTGTGCAACCCGGAAAGCAGCTACTTGCTGTATTACCCGAGCGCCGAGGGCCCCGGTACCCCGCCGCATCCGCTGGTTAGCGGCCGACCCGTGCTTCGAGCGGGTGAAGCCGGTTACGAGGCCATTCGCGCCTGGATCGCGGCGGGGGCGTGCACCACGAGATGAGCACGCCTTCCGTTAAATCCCTTCTGATTGTCACGGCGGCGGCCTTCATGGCCGCCGCCTGTGACGACGACGTGAGCCAGGAAGAGGCGGCCGCAACCGGCCAGACCCTGTGTGTCGCCGACTACGAGGCCTGTGTGAATCCCATCTTCGATGCCGTGGTCAGCGGCCGTACCGGCCAGACTACCTGCTCGTCCAGCGGCTGTCATGACGTCAACGCCGGCTCCGGCGGGGCCTTCAAGATCTTTCCGGGAGCCGATCCCGGATCGCCGGAAATCATGGCCAATTTTTTCGCCGCCAAGGCGTTTGCCAACCTGGACAACCCGCCGTTGAGCAAGGTGGTTCTCGAGCCCATGCAGGGCGTGTCGTCAATCACGGGTACGCATACCGGGGGAGACATTTTCCCGTCGTCCGATGACAGTTGTGCTGCGGCGCTGCTGGACTGGATCTCGATTCGTGTCGACGACAGCGCGGCGGCGACCTGCGGCACCTGTGTGCCACCGGATCTCGCGAGTTGCGGCTACTGAGAGGGCCGGGGAAGGATGAGCGCAAGGATGCGGCAATTCATCTCCCTCGCGGGAATCGTATGGCTCATGCTGAGCGTACCGCTCGCCGGCCACGCCGCGGAAGCCGTTGTGGTCCGCGATGCCTACATGGATTTGCACAGCGGCCCGGGACGCGGCTACCCGATCTTCCACGCGGTGGAGCGGGACGAAGAGATCCTGGTGCTCAAGCGGCGCACGGACTGGTTCAAGGTGCGCACGGCCAAGGGTATCGAGGGCTGGGCGAGCCGCGCAGCGGTTGAACGCACCGAAACCGCCGCAGGCGTGCCCCAGGCGTTCAGGGATCCGGCCAGGGACGACTTCGACGGCCGCCGGTTCGAGTTCGGTTTCGCCTCCGGCGATTTCGATGGCGATCAGGTCTTCACCTTCCGTGCCGGGTACCGGGCCAATGAGATCTTCACGACCGAGCTGACCGTTTCGCAGGTTTCGGGAACGTTCTCGAGCACCACCCTGTATCACGCCAATCTCGTCGCCAGTCCGTTCATGGACTGGCGAGTCGCGCCATTCTTCACCCTGGGCTGGGGCCGATTCGAAAACGAGCCCAAGCAGGTTCTCGTCGATGACAAGAACGTTAACGAGTGGGCGGCCAACGTGGGTCTGGGAGCCCGCACCTACTTCGGTGAGCGCTTCCTTCTCCGGGCCGACTGGCGCGAGTACATCGTGATGATCGACGACAACAACAACCAGGACTTCAGCGAATGGACGCTGGGTTTTGCCGTGTTTTTTTAGGGATCCGGACATGAACCTCAATTCACGCTGCCTTCTCGCTCCGCTGCTGGTGACGCTGGCTGCCTGCAGTAACAGCCCCTCCGCGACGGACGACGCGGGCATGAGCTATACGCCCTCCGATTCGGTGATCCAGCCGGAACTGGAGCGACGCGCGCCGGTGCGACCGGACATCGATACCGAAGACTGGGATGCGGGCGCCTACGCGGGCGCGATCGCCATCGAGGACTTCGGGACCGAATTTCTGTATGGCGGCCGGCTCGCCTATCACGTCAGCGAGGACTTCTTTCTCGAGGGCCACTACGCGCGCGCCGACGTGGATGACGAGAATTTTCGCCGGCTTGGCGCGCCGTTGTTCGAGAACACCGAGGAGGAGCTGACCACATGGGGTCTCTCGGTGGGCTACCAGATGCTGCCGGGCGAGGTCTTCATGGGCAGCCGCTGGGCGCGAACGAGTACCACCTATCTCCAGTTCGGCGCGGGCAATACGGACTTTGCCGGCGAGGACAGTGTCACCTACCTGCTGGGATTCGGCCTGCGCGTGCTGCCCACGGACTGGCTCAGTCTGCGCCTGGATGCACGCGACCACATCTTTGAATCGGACCTGACGGGCGACAACTCGTGGAAGCACAACTTCGAGCTGAGCGTCGGTCTGGGCGTCTTTTTCTGAAGCGGTGAAGGGGAGAGTCATGGCCAGAATGAGAGCAGGACGCACAACCGCGGGCAGGAAGTCGCTGCTGGCACTGACCGGAATCGCGGGTCTGGTGGCAACCTCGGCGGTGCTCGCTTCACTCGGGCTCGTGGGCAGTCCGGCGCCGGACTTCACGCTCAAGAGCCGAGGCGGTAAGAACCTCCGGCTCTCCGAGGAAATCGGCAACGTCGTGATGGTCAACTTCTGGGCCACCTGGTGCGGCCCCTGCCGTCAGGAAATGCCGATGCTCGACGAGATCTACGAGCGTTATCAGGGCGCGGGCTTCCAGTTGCTGGGTGTCAATATCGATGACGATTCCGGCAAGGCGGAGCGCATGGCCACGGACCTCGGAGTCAGCTTCCCGCTGCTGTTCGACAACGACAAGTCGGTCAGCCGTCTCTACGACGTGCGCGCCATGCCCGTGACGGTGCTGATCGACCGCGACGGCGTGGTTCGTCACGTCCACCACGGTTACCGGCCCGGTTTCGAGGATGCGTATATCGACCAGGTCCGCGACCTGCTCACGGAGGACTGAGGATGATCCGGATCGCCGCATTGCTTGGATTGCTCACGCTCACCGGCTGCTCGAACGTGCAGCCCTGGGTCATGCCCTATGAACGCGAGGCGCTTGCCGATCCGCTGATGTCCTATTCGCGCGATCCCATGATGGACAAGCATCGGCAGCACGTGTTCGACGTACGTGCGGGTGCGCGGGGCGCCGGCACCAGCCAGGGAGGGGGCTGTGGCTGCAACTGACCTCATGCGCCGCATGGCCGCGCCGCTGCTGATGGCGGCCGCCGCCAGCCTCTCCGCCGCGACCCTGCCCGAGGACCGCGCGGAGGCGATGTACCACTCCTACAACGGCGGTGGCGTCGAGGTGGACGGCCCGGCACTGGAAGCCCGCCAGAAGATCGGCAGCCAGGTGTCGGCCTCGGCCAACTACTACGTGGACAGCATCAGCGCCGCGTCCATCGACGTGGTGACCAGCGCCAGCCCCTACACCGAGCAGCGCACCGAATACGGCATGGGCTTCGACTGGCTGTATGGCAATGCCCTGATGAACGTGGGCTATTCCAACAGCGACGAGAGCGATTACACCTCGGACACCTACACGCTGGGCCTGTCCCAGACCGTGTTTGCCGGCATGACCACGCTGAGCATGGGCTATTCCCACGGCGACGACGTGGTGGAGCGCGTGGATACGGACTTCGAAGACTCGGTGGACCGGGACCAGTTCCGGCTGGGCATGTCCCAGGTTGTGACGCCGACAATCATCGCGTCGGTGGACTACGAAGCGATTACAGAGAACGGGTTCCTCAACAACCCCTACCGCTCCGCACGGATTCTCGGTGCGCAGGTGCCGGAGCAGTATCCGCGGACCCGCACCAGCCAGGCGGTGTCCGTGGGCGCAATGAAATCCCTGGGCGACCGCAAGAGCGCGGTCTCCGCCTCCTACCGGTTTTTCGACGATACCTGGGACATCACGGCCCATACCCTCGAAGCCGGCTACAGCCGCTATGTCGGCAGCCGCTGGATCGTGGATCTCAAGTACCGCTACTACACCCAGAACGCCGCCTCGTTCTACAGCGACAACTTCGACCGGGCCTATCGATACATGGCGCGCGACAAGGAGCTGTCCACCTTCGACAGCCATGCCGCAACGGCCCGTCTGACCTGGAACGTGTTCGACGGCCGCAACAGCGGCATCACCAAAGGCAATGTCGGCCTGTCCTGGGAATACCTGTATTTCACCTACGACGACTTCACCGATATCCGTTCGGGAGACCTCTATGACTTCGACAGCCAGGTCCTGCAGCTGTACTTCTCCGCCTGGTACTAGCGGCATGCGCAGCAAGGACGGAAAGCGCGGCGCTGTATCGGTCCGTACTCCGCGGCTTCCCCTGGTTCTGGCGGCGCTGATCCTGTCAGCGAGCGGCCAGGCCGCGGCCACGGAAGCGAACCCGTCCCCCCTGGCCGGGCTGGACGCGGAAGTGCAGGCGGTCAAGCAGGATGCCCTGGCACTGAACCGGGATCTCTTCATTCTGGAAGAGGAGCTTCTGTTTCCGGCCAACACGCAGGTCGCGGTCTACCTGTCCATGGACGTGGGTCAGTTTTTCGGCCTCGACGGCGTGGAAGTGTCCATCGACGGCAAGCGCGTATCCAAGTTCCTCTACACGGAACGTCAAGTCGACGCCCTGCATCGGGGCGGCGTCCATCGCCTCTATCTTGGCAATCTCAAAGCCGGGGAGCACGAACTCGTGGGTGTCTTCACCGGGCGCGGTCCCCAGGGTCGGGACTACCGGCGGGCCACCAGCGTGACGTTCGAAAAGCCCCTGGGCGCCCAGTTCGTGGAGCTGGTCATCACTGACAGCATGGCCCGGCAGCAGCCGGAGTTCATGGTCAAGATCTGGGAGTAGGTCTTGGCCCGCAGCCCGCACCGCAGCCTGTTCGCAAGGGGCCCTTTTTTCGGGCTGCTCCTTGTGTGCGCGTGGGCCACGGGGGCGGTCGCCAGCGACAAACCTCCCGAGGCTGCCCAGGACCTGGCCTGGGGTGAGGTGCTGTTCCATTTCTATCAGGCCGACCATGTGCCCGCCATCACGCGGATACTCGTTGCCGAGGAACGTGATGAGTACGCGCACCATGGCGAGGAATCCGATCTGGTGCTCGGCGGCCTGTATCTGAACTACGGCCTGCACGAAACCGCCGGCCGCATCTTCGAGTCGCTGCTGGACGAGTCGCGCGATCCGGTTACCCGTGCCCGTGCCTGGTACTACCTGGCACGTATTCGCCATGAGCGCGGCTATCAGGACGAGGCCCTCGCTGCGCTGGCACGCATCGGTTCCGGCCTGCCGGAGCGCTATGTCGTGGCCGAGGTGGATCTTAAGGCTCGGGTCCTGATGGCCCTGGAGCGCTACGAGGAGGCGATCGTCCTGCTCGAGTCCAGCCGGCTTCCCGGGATCTGGCAGCAGTATGCCTGGTACAACCTGGGTGTTGCGCTGATCCGGGCCGGGCAGGCGAAGCGCGGCGTCATGTTCCTCGATCGGGTCGGCGTGTACGACGGCGACGATGCCGGCGGCGAGGAAATACTCGCGCTGAAAGACCGGGCCAACCTGGCGCTGGGCTACGCGCAGCTGGCGGCGGAGGACGTGGATGGGGCCAGAAAAGCCCTGGACCGGGTGCGCCTGGAAGGGCCGTTCGCAAGCCGGGCCCTCTTGGGTGCCGGCTGGGCGGATACCCAGGCCGGTGACTATCGGGCGGCGCTTGCTCCGTGGAGGGTGCTGACCGAACGTGACCCACTGGATGCCGCCGTGCAGGAATCCCTGCTCGCCTTGCCCTATGCCTACGCCCAGCTGAGTGCCGGCCGCCAGGCCGTCAGCGGCTACCGGGTCGCCATCGACGGGTACGAGCAGGAGCTCGTCCGGCTCGACGCGGCGGCCGTGGCCGTTCGCGCCGGTGAGCTGACCTCGGCCCTCGACGTGCTGCGGGACGAAGGCGCCATGGGCTGGGCCTCGGAGCTCGACCAGGTCCCCGACTCCGCTCTGGGACGTTACCTTTATCCCCTCATGGCCGGTCACGCCTTCCAGGAGTCCTACAAGAATTTCCGCGATCTCCAGGAGCTGGACCAGCGACTGTCTCGCTGGCGCGACAGTCTGGATACTTTCCGGGACATGCTGGACGCTCGCAGGCAGCGGCTGGCAGGCCGTCTTCCCGCCGCCCGCGCATCGCTGGATGTCACGTCGCTCGACACGCTGATCGAGCGTCACGAGAGGCTCAGCGCCGAGCTGGAACGGGTTCGCGCCGAAACAGACGTTGCGGCTCTGGCCACGGCAGAGGAGCGCAAATTGCAGGCACGCCTGGATCGCGGGGGAAGCCTGCTCGCAGCGCGTCCCGGACATCCCATGCTGCGGGACCTGGAGGATCGCCACCGGCGCCTATACGGTCTGCTCTACTGGCGGATGCACGAAGCCTTTCCCGAGCGGCTGCGAGAGGCCGAGAAGGCCAATCGGCAAACCGCCCGCGCGCTGGCTGAAAGCGCCGAACGGCGCGCGGACATCGAAGCCTCGGTGAACGCCGGTGTGGAGAGGCTGGCGCCGCTGGCACAGCGCATCGATGTCGCCGATGGCCGGGTCGATACGCTGCGCGGACGCACCCGGGAGCTGCTCGCCGCGCAGGAGCGCGAGCTGGCGGCGCTGGCGCTGGCCGAGCTCAACCGTCGCCGCGGCCGGGTCAAGGCCTACCTGGGTCAGGCCCGCTACGCACTGGCCGCCAGCTACGACCGGGCCGCCCGGGTCGCGCCCGGGGAGGAAGCACCGTGAGCGCCGGTCCGGTCACCACCTTGCTGGTCATGACGGGGCTGTGGCCCTTCGGGGGCGGCTCCGAGGCCCCCGAGCCCCCGACCGTCGGCAGTCTGTCGGTGGAAGACGTGGTGGTGCAGGAGCAGGCCCCCGATCCGACCGACGCCGCCCGAGCCATGGAAGCCTACGAACGATTTCTGAAGGATGCGGATCCCGCCCAGGAGGATCTGGTTGCCACCGCCATTCGCCGGCTCGCGGACCTGAGCCTCGAAGCCGGCGAAGAGCTGCAGCTCACGGAGGGCCTGTCACCGGACGCCGAAGCCCGTCTGGCAAAAGCCGTGGAGCTCTACGAGCATTTGCTGGTGAGTTATCCGGAGCACGCCGAAAGCGACCAGGTCCTCTATCAGCAGGCGCGCGCGCTGGAACTCTTGCAGGATCCGGTGGCGGCCCAGGCCGCGCTGGATCTGGCGGTCGCCGTCAGACCCGACGGTGCGCTGGCGGCCGAGGCCCAGTTCCGCCGCGGCGAGGCGTTCTTTCTCAACAAGGACTGGACCCGCGCCGAGGATGCCTATGCCCGGGTCATCGAGCTGGGCCCGGAAACGGCCTTCTACGAGCAGGCCCTATACAAGCACGGCTGGAGCCGCTTCAAGCAGTCACTGCACCAGGAGAGTCTGGATTCGTTTTTCGCGGTACTCGACCGTCAGCTGGTAGAGGGGGGCCGGGTGGTTGCCGTGGAGGACCTTCCGAAGGCACGCCGCGAAACCGTGGAGGATGCGCTCAGGGCGATCTCCATCGGGTTCACCTACCTGGAGGGCCCGGACTCCCTTGACGCCTATCTCAACCAGCGTGACGGGGTGACCCCTTACGAGGCGTTGTTGTACCAGAACCTTGGCCGGCTCTACCTGGGCCAGGAGCGCTACCACGACGCCGCCCGAACCTACCACGCCTACGTGGAGCGGGCGCCGCTGGCGGACGATGCACCGGCCCTGCAGACGGCGGTGGCGAACGCGTTTGCCGCCGGAGGCTTTCCGGAGCAGGTGCTGGAAGCGAAGGTGGAATTCGTGGAGCGCTTCGGCTTCGACGGCGAATGGATGGCCGCGCGTGGCGGCGACGCTCCGGAGGGCGTTCGCGAGTACCTCAGGGAGACGCTGGGCGAGCTGGCCCGTCACTACCACGCAGTGGCCCAGGCGTCGGAGTCCCCGGACGACTACGCGGTGGCGGCCGGTTGGTACCAGCGGCGCCTGGACGGATTCCCGGCCGATCCGGAGGCGCCGGAGTTTGCCTTCCTCCTGGCCGAGGCGCTGGACGACGGTGGCCAGACTCTCGCCGCGGCCGCGGCCTATGAGCACATGGCCTACACCTATGGCGATCACGAGCGGGCGTCCGAGGCGGGCTACGCTGCGGTGCTCGCGTACCGACGGGTGGCCGACGCGGATGGTCAGGATCTGTCGAGACTGGCGGCGATCGACGCCGGCCTCCGCTTCGCCGACGGTTTCGGTAACCACGAACAGGCCGTGGCGGTGCGTGCCGATGCGGCCGAGGCGCTCTTCGAGTCAGGCGATCTGGTCCGGGCTTCCACGCAGGCCCGGCGACTGGTAGCCATGGATCCCCCGGTGGACAGGGTCTTTCGACGCACCGCGTACCTCGTGCTCGGTCACGCCAGCTTTGATACCGGCGCCTATGGCGAAGCCGAAGCGGCCTATCGCGAGCTGCTGGTCATCGTTTCCCGCGACGATGAGGTCTTCGCACCCGTCCGGGAGCGGCTGGCCGCCAGCGTCTACAGCCAGGGGCAGGCCGCGGCAGCCGCCGGCGACACGACCGCGGCCGTCGACCACTATCTGCGTGTGGCCGCGGAGATTCCCGACAGCCCGATCGCGGCGAACGCCGACTACGACGCGGCCGTGCTGCTGATGGGCGCCGGCCGCTGGACCGACGCCACGACGGTGCTGGAACAGTTCCGGTTGCGTTATCCCGAACATGCACTGGCGGACGAGGTCACGCTGAACCTCGCCCGCACCCGCCTCGAAGGCGGCGACAAGTCCGGGGCCGCCGCGGAACTCATGGCGGTATCCCGGATTGCCAGCGAATCAGCGGATGTCCGCCGGGCCGCGCTGTGGCAGGCCGGAGAGCTGTACGGGGAGACCGGCGAGACCGGTCGGGCCGTGGATGTTCTCGAAGCCTATGTGGCGCAGTACCCGGAACCCTTCGATGCCGCGATGGATGCCCGCCTGAAACTGGCGGAGCTGAACGGCTCCCTCGGCGATACCGCGGGACGCCGCCGCTGGCTGGAGCACATCATCGAGGCCGATGCATCAGCGGGCGCGGCGCGAACGGCGCGAAGCCGGACGCTCGCCGGCCGGGCGGCTCTCAAGCTGGCCGAACCGGCCCGGGAAGCGTTCGAGCGCATCGAGCTGACCGCGCCGCTGGAGACATCCCTGCCTGCCAAGAAGGCCCGCATGGAAGAGGCGCTGGCCGCCTACGAGCGGGCAGCGGGATACGGCATCACCGACGTGACCACCCAGTCCACCTACCGGATCGCCTCCATCTACGCCGAGTTCGGCGGCGCCCTGATGGACTCCGAACGGCCCCCGGAGCTGGGGTCCCTGGAACTGGAACAGTACGAAATCCTGCTCGAGGAGCAGGCCTATCCATTCGAAGAACAGGCCATCGAGCTGCATGAAGCCAACGTCGCCCGCACCCGGGAATCGGTCTACGACGAGTGGGTCGTCGCCAGCTTTGACCGGCTGGCCGAGCTGATGCCGGGTCGCTACGCACGCATGGAGGAGGGAGAACGTCTTGTCGACCTCATCGAATAAGTACCTCGGGACATCGGGTGCGCGCCGGCCGCGGACTCACGCGGTCTGGCTTGCCGGTGCCGTGCTGGCGCTCGCCGGCTGCGCCAGTGCGCCGGAGGCACCGCCCGAAGAGATACATCCTCCGCCGGTCGAGGCCATGGCGCAGTTCGAGGCTGCCCTGAAGGCCATGCTCGCGGAAGACTACGCCACGGCGGAGCCCATGCTGGAGTCCCTGGTGGCGACCTGGCCGGACCTGAGCGGGCCGGCCCTGAACCTGGGAATTCTGTATTCGGCCACCGGCCGCGACCCGGAAGCCGAAGCGGTCTTTCGCGGACTGATCGCTGAAGATGCGCACAACGCCGTGGTCTGGTCCGAGCTGGCCATCGTCCTGCGGCGGGGCGGAGATTTTCCGGGCGCCGACGAGGCCTACGCCCGGGCCCTGGAGCTGCAGCCGGACTACGCGAGGGCCTGGCGCAATCGCGGCGTCCTGCTCGATCTGTATCTGCAGGAACCCGAAGAAGCACTCATGCACTACGAGCGCTACGCCGAATTGACCGGCGGCAGCGACCAGCAGGTGGAAAAATGGATTGCGGAACTGAGAATGCGCCTGGGCGTCGTCGAATCCCGCGTCGCCGGACGCTAGTCGTCCTGGCGGTGCTTGCCGGCGGCTTTGCCGCTGCCCCGGTGGCCGCAGAGGATGCGGCCGGCAACGACACGATCAGGCTTGAGACCACCACGGTGACCGGTAACCGGGAACTGCCCCGGGTCATGGTGATCGTGCCGTGGAAACAGGCACTGCCCGGGAATCTGCCCGGGCGTCCGGCGGAGAGCCTGCTGGATGAGGCGCTCGCGCCCATCGACCGGCAGGTCTTCCGCCGTCAGCTTGCGTTTTACGAGTCGCTGGAAGGCGCACCGGACGCAGAGCCCGTCAAAGCAGGTGATACACAGCAACGGATTGTTGAGGAGTCAGGAGGATAGACATGTACACCACGATCGTGAGTTTCTTTCAGCAAGGCGGGGTCTTCATGTACCCCATTGTCATCGTGCTCGGCCTGGGAGTCGCCATCGCCATAGAGCGATGGGTTTATCTCACCAAGGCCCGCATGACCAACCAGCGAGTATGGAAGCAGCTGGCGCCGCTCGTGAGCGACGGTAAATACAACGAAGCCCAGGAGATAGCGGGAAAGTCGGCGTCCGCCATGGGCAACGTTCTGTCCTACGGTCTCAATCGCATCCGCTCGGCTCGCCGCCGTGACGACATCGAGAAGGCCATGGAAGAGAGCCTGCTCGAGGTGCTTCCGAAACTTGAAAAACGTACGCATTACCTGGCCACGTTCGCCAATATTGCCACGCTGCTGGGACTGCTCGGCACCATCATCGGCCTGATTCGGGCATTCACCGCGGTATCGGCTGCCAACCCTGCTGAAAAGGCGGATTTGCTGTCGGCCAGTATTTCAGTGGCGATGAATACGACCGCCTTCGGGCTGATTGTTGCCATTCCCTTGTTGCTCGCGCACACCCTGCTCCAGACCAAGACCACGGAACTCGTCGACAACCTCGAGATGGCCGCGGTGAAGTTCCTGAACACGGTGACTGAACGGGCCCGACCCCAGGGAGCGTGACATGATCGCCCGAAGCCGCAGGCGGCGACACGAGGCGGTGGCCGAGCTCAACATCACCGCGTTTTTGAATCTCATGGTGATCCTCGTGCCCTTCCTGCTCATCACCGCGGTATTTTCGAGAGTGGCGGTTCTCGAGCTCAACCTGCCCGGACCGTCGTCGCAGACCACTGAAGCGCAGGAGCAGCAGTTCAATCTCGAGGTGACGGTTCGTGAGGCGGTGATCGACGTCGGTGACCGCCATACAGGCTTGCTGAAGCGTTTTGAGCGGGCCGCGGACGGCTCGGACTACCGCGCATTGTCCGAGTACCTGGTGGCCAGGGTGAAGAAGGAAAATCCGGACAAGACCGACGCCACTCTGTTGCTGGAGCCGGACATTGAGTACGACGTGATTGTGCAGATGATGGACACGCTCAGGGTCGTCAACACCTTCGAAGACGGCATTGCGGCGCAAGCCGAACTGTTTCCGGATATCACGATAGGAGATGCCCCGCCACAGACCGGATTCGCGAACGGAGGCGCGCCATGAAACAGTTCACCCGAGCAGCGCGGATGGACCGGCATCACGAGCGCAACAAGAAAAATCCGGGCCTGAACCTGGTATCGCTCATGGATATCTTCACGATCCTCGTGTTTTTCCTCCTGGTGAATTCCTCGGATGTTCAGGAGTTGCCGAGCGCCAAGTCCATCGAGATGCCCGAATCGGTCTCCGAGCAGAAACCCAGGGAGACCGTCGTCGTGCTGGTTTCGAACGAGCAGATCCTTGTTCAGGGTGAACCGGTCATGTCCGTGTCCGACGCGCTGAAAATCAAGGGCAACGTCATCGACCCGCTGGCCGCGGCCCTGGACGCCCAGGCACGCCGGCTGATACGCGCCGATGATTCCGGCGGCGCGTCCCGCGAGGTGACCATCCTCGGCGACAAGTCCGTACCGTACCGGCTCTTGCGCAAGGTCATGGCCACATGCACCGATGCTGACTACGGCAAGGTTTCGCTGGCGGTCATGCAGAAAGCGCCCGAGAGGGCAGAGTCATGAGCGCGGTGGCGTATCGCGTCTACGATCTGCCGTGGACACGGAGTCCGGAGGACGAGCAGCGCTTCAGGCGGATCCTCCGGAACGTCATGCTGGCGATCCTGGTCTTCGGCTTGTTGCTGCCCTGGCTGCCGCTGCCAGAGACGGCAGACGACCTGCCACCCGAAGTGCCGCCCCGGTACGCGAAACTCATGCTGAAGAAACAGCCGCCGCCGCCGCCGGTTCCCAAGGCGGAGCCTGTCGTGGAGAAGGTGGTGGAAACCGCGCCGGAGCCGGTGAAGGAAGTCGAACCCGAACCGGTTCCCACTCCTGAACCCGTCCGGGATCCGGAGCCGGCCCGGGTGCAGCAGGCGAAAGAGACCGCCGCCAAGGCGGGCGTCATGGCCTTTGCCGATGCGTTGGCGGACCTGCGGGAAAACACCGCGGTGGCCGCGGTCACCTCCAACGCTTCGCTCAGCGCAGGTGCCGGCGCCAGCACGGCCAATGAACGCTCGGTCGTCACCTCGCGTTCCGGCGTCGGCAGCGGCGGAATCAACACGGCAAGCCTGAGTCGCGACACCGGCGGCAGCGGCCTGCAGGCCCGGAGCACGACTCGCGTGGCAAGCACCATTGGCGGCAGTGGAACCGGCACCGGTACCGATGCGACCGGCGCGCCTGGTAGCTCCGGAGCGGCGTCGCGCAGCCGCGAAGAAATCGAAATGGTGTTCGACAAGAACAAGGGCGCGATCTTTGCGCTCTACAAGCGGGCGCTGCGCAAGGATCCGACGCTGCAGGGCAAGCTGGTGTTGTCACTGACGATCGCGCCCAACGGCCAGGTCACCGGCTGCGACGTGGTGTCCAGCGAACTGGCGGACGCGGAATTCGAGCGCAAGCTGATCGCCCGGGTGCTGTTGTTCAGGTTCGAGGCCAAGGATGTGGCCACGGTGACCACCACCAAGCCCATCGACTTCTTCCCGGCCTGAGGCCGGGCAGCGTGATGAGCGGGTTTACGACCCTGGCGGCGGTGGGCCTGGCGAGCGGCCTGTTGTCGGCGCCCGCCGCCGGGTCTGAGCGGCTGATGGGCACGGAACTGCGCGATAACGGCGAGCATCGTGCCCTGTTCGCTCATGCGGACGGCCGTATCGAGACGCTCGTGGCCGGTGCCGCGACCGGCGATTGCGTGGTCGGCAGCGTGCGCCGCCGGCATGTTGTGCTGGAGTGCCCGTCGGGGCGCCGCCGCGTGGACCTGGCCGAGAGCCTCGCGCCCCGCAGCACCGGGGCACGCGCGCAGCAGGCCGCGGTGTTCGATCTGTCTCTGCCTGCGGTGCCGTTTCGGCGCGCGCTGGCGGATCGCCAGGGCGTCGCCCTCGAGGTGGCCGTGGAACCGGCTGTGAAAGACGGGCATCTCTTCGGCTACCGGATTGCCGGTATTCGGCCCGAGGGCCGCTTTTCCGGACTGGGCCTGCAGCAGGGCGACGTTCTCATGGCGCTCAACGGCGCGCCGGTGGCCGACCCGCGGGGCCTGATGCAGGTTCTGCGGGGCCTGGAACAGGCCAATGCGTTCGAGTGCCTGATCGAGCGCGACGGGCAGCAGCGGGTCCACCGCTACCAGCTCGTCGACTGACGTCCCGTCGCCGGGTTGCCGGGCCCGCCGGCGATCCCTCGTCACCCCATCGGCCAGGGCACGAAACAGCCGTCCGGATCGTCCCGCTGCTGTGATAGCCTTGCGCGCTTTCGAAGCCGTGTGGCCCGCAGGCCACGATCACTGACAGACGGGGTACAGCGGATATGGATGAACTCAAGAACCTCCTCGACGGCGACAACCTGGCGCGTCTGGGCGAGATTGCCGTGAACTTCGGCCTCAAGCTGCTCGCCGCGCTGGCCATTTTCGTCATTGGCCGCTGGGTCGCGCGGCGCCTGTCGAACGTGGCCGGGCGGGTGCTGGAGCATACCGAGGTGGACGCAACCCTCGTCGGTTTCGTGCGCAACATCGTTTACTACGGTCTGCTGACCTTCGTGATCCTGGCGGCGGTTGGCCAGCTGGGCGTGCAGACCACCTCATTCATCGCCGTCCTCGGCGCCGCCGGTTTCGCCATCGGGCTGGCCCTGCAGGGGTCTCTTTCCAACTTTGCCGCGGGTGTCATGCTCGTGTTGTTCCGGCCCTTCAAGGTGGGGGATTTCATCGAGGCCGCCGGCACGGCGGGCGTCGTGGAATCCATTGCGCTGTTTACGACCCAGATGAAGACCGGCGACAACAAGACCATCATCATTCCGAACTCGCAGATCACCAGCGGCATCATCACCAACTACTCGGCCAAGGACACCCGCCGCGTGGACCTCGTATTCGGTGTCGGCTATGACGCGGACCTGGAAACCGTCAAGCGGGTCATCAACGAGGTGGTTGCCGCCGACAGCCGCATCCTCGACGATCCCGAGGTGACCGTGGGAATCGTCGAGCTCGCTGACAACAGCGTCAATTTCGCGGTGCGGCCGTGGGTGAAGAGCGGCGACTACTGGGGCGTCTACTTCGGGCTCAACGAGGCCATGAAGAAGCGCTTCGACGCCGAGGGGATCAACATTCCGTTCCCGCAGCGGGATGTCCACATTATCCAGGGCACGAGCAGCGAGGCTGCCTAGCCTCCGGATCCGATGCCGCGGGCCGGGCACGGACCAGACTCCGTGTCCGGCTACTCGTGCTCCCGCCGTCCGTAGAGCATGGTCACATTGATGCGGCGGTTCTCGTAGCCTTCCCGGAAGCGAATATCGTCGGTCTTGTGGAACAGGTCCGAATTGAAGATCACGCAGCGGTTCTGCCGGTGGGGAACCGTCAGCTGCCGCGCGCCGCTGTCTTCGAGGTAGCGGCGGATCGATTCCTGCTGGACCGGATCGTAGGTGTTGTATTCGTCGACGCTCCAGGCAAGCGGCGCTTCCTTGTCCCAGATGACCATGCCGCCGCTTTCGTCGTCGAGGGTTGCGTCGCTGGGTGTGATCCAGAAATTCACGTTCACCGCGGCGAAGTCGGCGTGCATATCGATGCCCGCGAGACTGGAGTCGTATTTGTAGGCCCAAAGCTGCATCAGCCTGTGTCCGTCGAAGATTTCCGGCAGTCGACGGGGGAGTTCGGTGGCAATCTGTATAAGCAGGGGGCAGGCAAATCCGTCCTGCAGATAGGCTCCCAGGTACCCGTTGGTGTGTTCGAAGTCGTACCAGATCGTGGACTCGAGGCAGAAGCGCCGCAGGCCCTCCAGGGCCTCGGGTTTCAGAAAGCCGTCTATCCAGGTGATGCCGGGTTCCCGGTCCGCGTAATCGCGTGACACGGCGGCCCGGTCGAGGCCTGGGTTGAGAGCGCCGCCCTTCACCGGCGGTGCTTCCGCCAGGTGATGACAGCGGTTGTAGAAGCCGCTGATCCGCTCCTGGATTCGCGGCGGGAGCTGGATCACCTGGCCGTCGGCGACGGTCGGCGGGATCGTGCGCATCAGCTCTTCGTAGTCGCGGATGATGCCGGGAAAACGATCGTGGCCGACACCGTGCTCCATGAGATAGCGGAACTGCTCCACGTCGTGACGCAGCTTGGCCTTGGAGGTCCGCGAGAACGTCACCCGGCCGATACCGCTGCGGGTATCCGGTGCCCGGAGCATGTCGTGGGCCTGACGCAGGAATTGCGCCGCTTCTTCGAGACGACCCAGTTCCTTCAGGCACTGGCCGACGGCTCGAGTGGCGTCGTGGGATTCCGAATCGTGGAACAGCGCCGAGCGGGCCGAAACGAGGGCCGTGCCCTGACGGCCCAGGCGGCGCAGCACCGTGCTGAGCCGGCACAGGGCCTCTGAGCGGCGCCGCGGATCCCGCGCGGCGATATCGCGAAACTCCACGGCCGCCCCTTCCAGGTCGCCCGCCAGCTCCCGCGCCCGCGCGACCTCGATCGCCAGCGCCATGTCGTTCGGCTGATCTTCGAGACAGCGGGTCAGAATGTCGACAGCTTCTTCGCCGCGTTTCATCGCCAGCAGCACCAGACCCAGCTGGCGCCGTGCCTGTGTATGCCCCGGCGCCAGTTCCAGGGCCTGGCGGAAATGCTGTTCCGCGTCGGGATAGCGCAGCTGGCGAGCCCGGGTGATGCCCAGGTTGTACAGGGCCTCAGGCTGCGCGGGGCGCAGCGCCAGGGACGCGTCCAGCGCCCGGGCGGCTTCACCGAGGCGCCCGACCGTCTGCAGAACAAGGCCGAGATTCGCGGCGATTGCCGCATCGTCGGGTTTCAGCGCCCGGGCTTTCTGGATCAGCGACAGCGCCTGCTCGTGTTCGCGCCGCTGGTAGGCCACAACACCCAGATAGTGCAGGGCGTCAGGCTGATCCGGTTCGGCGGCCAGCACGGCCCGGTATCCGGCCTCCGCGGCCGCCAGGTCCCCCTGCTGATGGGACTTCAGGGCATTAAATAACGGATTCGGGCTCATCGGCTGGCCATGCGATATGCGGGCGTTCCCAGGAAGGACGTTGCAGCATTCTACCCTCCGCCGGTGCCGCGCAGTTCTGCACGCCAGCCGCGGGTCAGTGGGGATCGGCGTCCAGTCCGTGACGGATCCGCCGGACGAGCGCCCAGACACCAATGACCACGATCGGTAACGCAATCCCTGTCGCCAGGTGCGGCCGGATCGGCACGCCGGCGTGAGCCAGCGAATCGAACAGGATCTTCAGGAGCGCGACCGAGTAATAGCTGATGGCCGCCACCGAAAGCCCCTCGACGGTCTGCTGGAGACGGAGCTGCATGCCGCTGCGCCGGTTCATGGCGGACAACAGGGTCTGATTCTGTGTTTCGATGCCGACGCTGATCCGCGCCTGGAGCAGTTCGCCGGCCCGGCCGACCCGCTGGGAGAGATTCTCCAGCCGGTTTTCCATGGCCTGGCAGGTGCGTACACCGGGGGTGAGCCGGCGATCGAGAAACTTGCCCAGACTGGACATGCCGGGAAAGTGCTCCTCCCGAAGGTTTTCGACGATCGACGTCACGAGGGAGTAGTAGGCCCGGGTTGCGCCGAAGCGATAGTTGGTCTTGGCGCGATGATGCTCGGCTGTTGCCGCCAGCCCCGACAGCTGCTCCAGCAGACGGCGCTCGTCCTCGGGCGAGCCGATGGACATGAACTGATCCATGATCGTCGCCAGTTCGCTGTCCAGGCGGGTAGTTTCCGGGGCCAGCTCCCTGGCCACCGGCAGCGCCATCAGGGACATGACCCGGTAGGTTTCGAGATCCAGCAGCCGCTGCAGGGTTCGGCCTGCCTGGAACGGACTAAGGCCGTGGTCGCCGATGAGATAACGGCCAAAACCGTCACGATGCATGCGGAACGTGGTCCAGACCGAGGCCCGGCCCTCGGAAATGCGGCTTCCGGCGATCAGCTGGCCCTCGAACCACTGGTTCAGCTCGTCGAAATCGGGCTGGGGGCGTCCGGCTTCCATGATGGCCGCATGACAGGCAACCACGAGGTATCCGGGAATCGCTTCCACCCAGTCCTCGGGTAACAGGCTGATGGCTGGATCCGCGAAGGGATCCTCGCCGCAGTCCGGTCGAACCACCGTGAAGGCGCAAAACTCCGTGTGCCGCTCCCAGCGCAGTTCGAAGCCGCCGAAATCCCCGATGTAGTGATTCGCGTCCGGCACCGGGCCCGCGGTGCCATAGCGCTTGGCGAGACGCGCGACGTGGGCCTGGCTCTCTGCCATCTCGGCGAGGGTGTTCTGAAACACGATGTGGGACGCCCGCAACGGCCCCCGCAACAACGGCGTGGGGCGGGCGTGGAGTTCGCCGTAGAGATCCTCCCGCAAGGGGTGGGGCTCGAGACGATTGATCAGCGAGGCTCCAGTTTCGGCGTTCATATCGGGATGCTTCCCCGGGTCTGCTCGGCAGCTACCAGCCCAGTGTACCGTCGACGGGCGGTTTTGTGTTGCATTGCAACAGCTAGAATGTGCCGCGAATTCCCAGGCTCAAGGTCGTGTCGTCGCCGGCTGGGGCGGAGACCGGGTTGCGCTGCCGCTCGATTGCGTACTCGAAGTCGAGCGCGTCGCCGATAACCCACAGATGACCGTAGCGGACCCGCCCCACGGAATGGGACCGGGCGTCGGAAAGCCGCTTGCCGAGGGCCACGGTGAGCTGCTGCTCCACGCGCTGATCGTCGAAGGCCCAGGCCTGCCAGTGATGATCCAGGCTCACGGAGACATCCTGCTCGGTGGTGTTCACCGCCTCGCGGCTCGCCAGGCGGCCGGTCACGGAGAGCCGCTCGCCGGACCCCGACAACAGCGGCCGGTGGGATTTGAGCTCGAGGCTTTCGCTCCAGCCGGAGGCGCCCGTTCTGCGCTGCAGGCGAAACTCGTTCCAGGCTCCGCCGCGGCCCTTGAGGCGCGCGGCGAGACTGACCTTGCCGCCTTCGATGTTCAGCGCGTCCTCCAAGGGCAGACTCGCGAACTGACCCGATATCAGCCAGCGCCGGCCAAGGCGCCAGCGGCTTTCGAGCTGCAGGCTCGGCTCCAGGCTGTCGGACGCATTGCGGGCCTTGACCTCGCCCTTGAGCCGCCAGTCCCCGCCGTCCAGTCGTAGGCCGGCGGAGAGCGCCTGCAGGGTGGCGTCGGTGTCGTTCGGGCCCGGTTTTCCCTGCAGCTGAAGGAACGGACGAAGCGGACCGCCCTGGTCCGGCCAGGGCGCGTGCTCGACCGGGGAGGGATCATGCAGCAGCCCCTCAGCGGCGAGGCGGCCGAGACTGGGGGATGAGGGCGCACCGGCAAATTCGCTGGCTGCCGCGGTGGCCGTCAGCTGCACGGCCGCGCTGGCCGCGATGAGAAAGATGAACCGGTACATCCGTGTGGCGCCAGCAGCGCAAGTTCTGGTCTGAGGACCGACGCCTGTCATTTTACGCCAATCAGGTGCCGGGGAGTGTGTATTGGGTCACGTCAGGTTTTTTCGGGCCCTGCCGAGGCCGGCTCGGATGCGGCGCCGGAGCCGGCGACCGGCTGCAGCGGCGCACTGCTCCATTCCCGGATCATCGTAAAACCCACCGCCAGCAGGGTGGGCCCGAGGAAGACGCCGAGGAATCCGAAAGCAGCGACCCCGCCGAGCACGCCGAGTATGACCAGGGCCAGCGGAAGATCGCTGCCCCTGCTGATGAACAACGGCTTGAGCACGTTGTCCACCGAGCCCACGACGAGCACACCCCAGGCAAGCAGGAACAGTCCCCATGCCAGGCTCCCCTGACCAATCAAGACCAGACCGGCGGGACCCCAGATCAGCGCCGAGCCGGCCGGGATCAGGGACAGAAATCCGGCGGCGATGCCCAGCACCAGGCTGCCCGGAATCCCGGCAATCGCGAGACCCAGGAATGTCAGCGTGCCCTGGGCCACGGCGGTGCCCACGATGCCCCAGACCACGCCCTTCATGGTGGCCTCCGCGACCGCCAGGAGGTGCAGGCCGCGGTCGCTGCCCAGCCGTTCGACCACCACCGCCACCCGGGCCCGCACCGCCGCGCCGTCCCGGTACAGAAAGTAGGCCAGAAAAACACTCAGACCGAGTTCCAGCAGGCCGTTGCCGATACCGGCGCCCACCTTGACGAGACCTGACCTCAGGCCGGACAGAACAGCCCCCCAGTCCTTGACCAGAACGGTTCGGCCGTATTGCAGGTCAGTCCAGTATTCGTGCAGTGTGCTTCCGACCAGGGGCAGGTTCGCCAGCCACGCAGGCGGTCCCGGAAAACCCTCGCTGAACAGGTCGCGAACCCGGGCGGCAAAGACGCCCGCTTCGTCTGTGAGGCTTCCGGCGAGGATGCCGAAGGGCACCAGCAGACCCAGGCTCAGGCCGAGCACCATCAGCAGGGCCGCCAGGCTTCTGCGGCCGCCCAGCCAGTCGCGCAGCCACGCGTAGGCCGGCCACGTAACGAGAACGAGAATCACCGCCCACAAGATGGCCGGCAGAAACGGACGCAGGACCACGAAGCAGCCCAGAATCAGCAGCGTGAATGCTGCCAGGCCGAGGACCCGCTCGATGGGCTGCCCGGTCAGCGGCAGGTTCATCCGTCGCCCGGCATGTACCGGTGAACCACGACATCGTCCACGATCACCATGCCGCCGGACCGGGATTCCTCGAACAGCCGGTGGACGGTTTCCAGGAATCCGTCGATCCGATCCGCCTGGTCGATGATCTCGACGATCACCGGCAGATCGGTGGACAGATCCAGTGCGTGGGAGGTCCGCACCCGCGCACTCGCCCCGTAGGCCATGATGCCGCGGGACACGGTGGCGCCGGCAAGGCCCGCCGACTTGGCCTCCTGAACCAGGATTTCGTAGAGGGGACGGTGGCGAACCTTGTCCGACTCGCCGAGATAGGCCCGAAGCAGTTTTGCCTGGCCGGTTAGTTCCATGCTCTCCTCTCCTTAGGCCCGGGTCACCAGGCCTACAAGCGCCACACCCAGGAAAAAAGCCAGGGTGGAGCCGAGCAGGGTCCCTGTCGCATAGACGGACGCCTGCAGCCAGGCATCGTCCCGGACCATCTCCATGGCCTCGTAGATGAACGAGGACATGGTCGTGAAACCACCGCAGAAGCCGACGGCTCCGAGCAATCGCATTTCCGGCGTGACCGCATCGGAGCGCAGGGCCAGGTGGACGATGATGCCGATGACGAAGCAGCCGAGAATATTGGACAGCAAGGTGCCCCACGGCAGCACGACCGACCAGCGCTGGGTGGCGAGACTGAGTCCGTAGCGGGTCATGGCCCCGGCCATGCCACCCAAACCAACGTAAAGAAAAGAAATCAGGGCGCTCATTGGACTCTTCCTGACATCGCCCGGAGTGTAGCAGCCCCTGCGATCCGCCTTGTCAGGCCACCGCGGGTGGCCTATACGTCCATGACGTGCCGCCGGGTTGCCACGAGTCGAATGGCTCCGTGGGGCTTACGGCCCCAGCCGAGCAGGGAGTTCTTCAAGTCCATGCGCTCATCCATTGCCCCGATCCTTGCCGCGCTGGCGCTGGCCATCGTCATTTACGCCGCCACCCGCCTGTATCCGCCGGCCATCGAGGCGGACCTCATCGGCCGGACATCGGCTGCGTTGTCCGAGGCCGGCTATGGGTTCGCGGACGTCTCCGCCAACGGGCGGGATGTACGCCTCACCGGCACCGCGCCGACCGAGCTGGCCCGCGCCCAGGCAACCCGCAAGGCCAGCGCCGTGCGCGGGGTCCGGCGGCTGGAGAACCGCCTGAGCGTTGCGGGGTTCATTTCTGCGCCGACCGGCAGTTCGGACGCCCGCGAATCCGTCGCACAGGCGAGCGGCAGCCCGGGGTCGGACCTTGCCGAGCCGGAGCGTTCCGGACCGGCGCCGGCGGAGCCGGACACGGGACCTGCGCCCTGGAACTCGCGGTTCTCCCTGCGCGGCGATGAGCTCACCCTGACGGGTGACGCGCCCGATGTGGCGTTTCGGGAACGCGTTGCTCAGACCGTGCCGGAACGCTTCGGCGACATCGCCGTCCGCGACAGCCTGGCGGTCCGCGACGGCGCGGCCGACGGCACCGACACGGTCCTTCAGGCCGCCCTTGCCGAGCTCGCCGCGTTCGAAGAAGGCGACGTCGTGCTGCGGGACGGCCGGCTCGAAATCTCGGGCACGCTGCGTCCCGGGTCTGACCCCTCGGCGGTGAAACAGCGCGTGGAGTCGGCGCTGGCTGACGGCTTCGTGCTGGATTTTCAGGCCACCGCGGCGGCGCCCGCCGCGGTGGCGGAGGAGTGCCAGTCGGCGCTGAGTGAGCTGCTGGCCGGGCGCAGCGTGCAGTTCGCCTTTGGCAGCGCCGATCTGGACACGGCGAGCCACGCGCTGCTCGATGACATCGCCGAGGCAGCCGGCCGGTGCCCCGACGCGGCCCTGGAAGTCGCCGGCCATACCGACAGCGCCGGGGACGCCGAATTCAATCAGCGCCTGAGCCTGGCGCGCGCCCGGTCGGTGGTGGCCTATCTCACCGCCCGGGGCGTGGCGGCCTCCCGGCTGGAGGCGGTCGGCTACGGCGAATCGCAGCCGCGGGCCGACAACACGACTGCGCAAGGGCGCCGCGAAAACCGGCGAATCGAGATTGTCGTCCAGGAGCAGGAGCCATGACCTATCTGTTGACCGAGATCGTGATCGCGTTGCTGGCCGCCGCCGCGCTGGGCTTCTTCGCGGGCTGGTGGTTCGGGCAGCGCGCCGGCGACCGGGACGACGCGACGGATTCCTAAGCGTCTGTCGGCGCCGGAGGGCGGCGCCGTCAGGGACAGCCAGGGGCGCTGTTGACCATGTTGGGCGAGCCAATTGAAGGACGCGGGAATGGCCCGCCGGACGCCGAAACGGTCTATCTGCGACGAGCTGAGTACTGGAGCCGCCGAGCTGAGCCGCGGGCCGGGAGAAAAGGCGTAGGCTGATTACTCGAAAACAGGGTGAAAGCCGAACCCATCACCGGATTCCCAACGGAGAGACTGCCATGAACCGTATCCAGCGCCTGAGCCGCCACATCGTCCGCCGCGTCGATCCCGATCTGCCCGAAGCGCGCAATCGCCGCCGCTCCGTGCGGTCGAGGTTTCGCGGCGCCGTGTCCCGGGTAATCGATGCTGCCAGCCTGACGCCGACGCCCCGCACCTGACCGACCCCTGAATCCGACCGCCGCTGGCCGCGGCCCGGACCTGAGCCGGGCCTGGCTCGGGCGGAAACAGACGGCGGCTGGGGGGAAACGCGGTAGAGGGGCTACGATGGCTCCGTGTCCCGAGCGACGCCGTATTCTCCCACGGGCGGAAGGGGCCTCGTGAGTTCCCGCGGAAGGCAAGCTGCCCGGCCCTGAACGAACCCGCGATACGTCCGCGCAGACCATTGCCACGCTCTTCGCATACCCGAGGGGTCCGGGCCCCAAGGACGCGCTCCGGCCGTTCATTCCTCGATGCGCCAGCCACCAGTCCGGGATGGCTCCGGCTAGAATGAAAGGATGGCGGTACCCGCGGATTCTTCCAAAGCAGGCGAGCCCTCTACGGCGGAGGCGCCGCCGGCGATCAGCGTGACGTCGCCGGTACCGCTGGTGATCGGCGTCACGGGTCACCGGGACCTGGTGGCTGAGGAAATTCCGCGTATCCGGGAAATGGTGCGCGGATTCCTGCGCACCATGCAGGCGCGGTTCCCGGATCTGCCGCTAGTCGTCATGTCGGCTCTGGCGGAAGGTGCCGACCGGCTGGTGGCGGCCGAGGCGCGAGCCATGGGCCTGCCGCTGATCGTCCCGCTCCCCATGCCCAGGGATCTCTATGTAACCGATTTCGTCACCAACGAATCCCGGGAGGAATTCGAAGACCTGCTGCACGGCGCCGAGGTGCTGGAGCTGCCGATTCTGGACGGATCGATTCCCGAGGCCGTGGCCGCGGGCGGCACGGCGCGCGATCATCAGTACGCCCAGCTTGGCGTCTTTCTCTGCGCCCACTGCCATATTCTCCTCGCCCTGTGGGACGGCAAGCCCTCGGACCAGCTTGGCGGGACGGCGAGCGTCGTGAGTTTTCATCACTGGGACGTCATGCCGGGCTTCACGGAGACGGCGGCGCGGATGCGCCAGCTCCTGGCCGACGACGAGAGCGACCTCGTCTATCACATCGTGTGCTCCCGGGACCGGGAAGAGGGTGAGCCGGCGGTCGGCATGGAGACGTTCGCCACCTCCTGGTACACGACGGATGCGGATGAGCCGCGTACCCTTGAGCTGCCAGCCCGCTACGAGAAAATCTTCAGGCGCTCGGCGGAGTTCAACAGCGATGCGGCTCGATACGCAGACCCGATTCGCAGCGAATCCTGGCCGCTGATTACCGAGGCGACGCCGCCGGAGATCATTCCGGCGGTTGCCCGGATCGATGCCGTGTTCCGCCGTGCCGACTGGCTGGCCATGCATTTCCAGAAACAGGTGATCTTCGGACTCCGGGCCACCTACACGCTGGTCGTCCTGATGGGCCTGGCCTTCATCGCCTACGCGGACCTCCCGGGTGTGGAGGGCGCCACGCCGGCGATCTGGGCGTTCCTCGGCCTGTTTGCGGCGGGCGTGGTGCTTTCCACCATCGCCAACCGCCGTTCCTGGCACCGGAAGTACCTGGACTACAGGGCGCTGGCCGAGGGTCTGCGTGTTCAGTTCTATTGGGCGATGGCCGGCGCGCGGGATACCCGCCAGACCAAATTTGCCCACGACAACTTTCTGCAGAAGCAGGATGTGGAGCTGGGCTGGATCCGCAACGTCATGCGGGTGACCGGCCGCCGCGGCGAACTTCTTGGTCCGGCTCAGCGCACCGAAGGTCTGGCCTGCGTGATGCGCGAGTGGGTCGACGGGCAGCTCGCCTACTACCAGCGCAAGAGCGAGGAGCGCACGCGGCACACGCACCTGACGGAACGGATCGGTTCGGTCTGCCTGTGGGGCGGCATCGCGGTGACGCTGATCCTTGCGATCAGCTCCGGCCGACTGCCTGATGCGCTGGCGGACTGGCTCCTGGTCCTGATGGGCATCCTGCCGCTGATTGCCGCGGTCCGTGAGGCCTATGCCCACAAGAAGGCGGAGCGTGAGCTGATCAAGCAGTACCAGTTCATGGGACGAATCTTCGCCAACGCCCGCCGCAAGCTGGATCTCGCCGCCGACGACGACGAGCGCCGAGCCGTGCTGAAGGCTCTGGGTGACGCCGCGCTGGACGAACACGCGGAGTGGATCATGGTGCACCGGGAACGGCCCCTGGAACACGGTGGGCTGTAGGCGCAAAGCCCGGAGCGTCTGACGGCCGGCACGGCCCGGGCATGCGGGCGCCGACAACGAACCCGCGGTCTACACTTTCCGGAACCTCACGACCGTTCTTCCAGCAGGAGTTCCTCATGACCGACCGTATCGATCCCGACGGCCTGCGCCTGCCAGTCAAGCTGGACAGCACGTCCAACGGCGAGTTCGAGCCGATACCCCTGGCAAGGGAGCACGAGCTGGCCAACCGGCTTGCGCTGGAGACGGCCACCCGGAACGCGCGCCGCACCGGCATGAGCCGGCGATCTTTCATGGTGTCCACCTGCGGAGCGGCCACGACGCTGCTCGCGTTCAATCAGGCGTACGCGGCGGCGGGCAAGACCGGCGGGCATTATGATCTCGCGGCCGACGCAGGTCTCGATCCTGATGCCGCGGCGGCGGCCCTGGAGGGCCAGGAGTTCATCTTCGACGTGCAGGGCCACTTCGTGAATCCGTCCGGCGCCTGGCTGAAGGAGGTGCCCGCCGACGGACGACCCCTTTCGGGCATGCCGAAGGCCGGCTGCAGCCTTGCCGAGGGCGGCGGCGATCTGGACTACCTGAAGTGCCTGGGACCCGACGAATTCGTCAAGGACGTGTTCCTGGACAGCGATACCGACATGATGGTGCTGTCATTCGTACCCTCCCGTGCGGATGCCGAGCCGTTGACCATCGAGGAAGCCGACGCGGTCCGGACCATCGTCAACAAGATGGAGGGGGACTATCGGCTCATGCTGCACGGCCGGGTCAATCCGAACCAGCCGGGCGATATCGAGATGATGGATGAACTGGCCGGCATCTGGGGCGTGTCGGCCTGGAAGACTTATACGCAATGGGGTCCGGACGGAAAGGGGTTCTTCCTGTCGGACGAGGATACCGGTGTTCCCTTCATCGAAAAGGCCCGGGACCTGGGCGTGAAGGTCATTGCCATACACAAGGGGATTCCGTTCGGGGAGCGTTCCTACGAGCACAGCCAGTGCAGCGATATCGGTGTCGTGGCAAAGCGCTATCCCGACGTCTCGTTCCTGATCTACCACTCCGGCTTCGTGCCGGGGAACCCCGAGCTGCCGTATGACCACGCAGCCGGGCGGGATGGCATCGACACTCTGGTCAAGTCGCTGATCGATAACGACGTGGCGCCGAACAGCAACGTCTATGCGGAACTGGGCAGCACCTGGCGTTTCCTGATGCGCGATCCGGACAGCGCTGCCCACGGCCTGGGCAAGCTGCTCAAGTACTGCGGCGAGAACAACGTCGTGTGGGGCACGGACTCCATCTGGTACGGCTCACCCCAGGACCAGATCCAGGCCTTCCGCACCTTCCAGATTTCCAGTGAACTTCAGGAGAAACACGGCTACCCGAAGATCACGCCGGCCTTGCGCGCCAAGGTATTCGGGCTCAACGCCACAAAGCCCTACAACATCCACTTAACCGAGGTTCAGCAGCGGGCGGCGGTCGACGGCATTGCCCGTCGCCGCGCGGAGTACGCCAACCACCGTGAACCGCATTTCATGACCCACGGTCCGAAGAACCGGCGTGAATTTCTCAACCTGCTCGGCTGGAACGGCGGGCGGCGGACCTGAGGCGATCAAGCGGCGTCAGCCCGGCGGATATCCATAGCTGGCCTGGATGCCCAGCGGCAGCCCAAGGGCCCAGTAGCCGAGCAGGAATGCCGACCAGGCGACAAGCAGGGTCACGGAGTAGGGCAGCATCATCGCCACGAGGGTCCCGATGCCCGATGCCTTGAAGTAGCGCTGGCAGAACACCACGATCAGCGGAAAGTCGGGCATGAGCGGGGTGATGATATTGGTGGTCGAGTCGCCGACCCGGTAAGCCGCCTGGGTCAGGTCCGGAGAAATACCGAGGCTCATGAGCATGGGTACCAGGATCGGAGCCAGCAGCGCCCACTTGGCCGAAGCCGAGCCCACGAGCAGGTTGACCACGGCCGTGACCAGGATGATTC
>JARFQW010000007.1 GCA_029287575.1 Gammaproteobacteria bacterium
CAACGCCTAAAGCACGTTTTCGCCACAGCCCAGGGTGCCTTTTCCTGATGCTTCGCTTCAAATCAGCTAGTCGACTTCGACAAATCGGCAGGATTGCCGATTTGCACGGCCGAAGGCCGCCGCGAAGCGGTCGGGCACACAAGAACGTGCCCGGTAAGACCTGCCGACGCTGCGGCGGGCCGCTGCGGGTGATCGCAAGCATCGAGGATTCACCAGTCATCGAGCAGGGTCCCGTCCAGATCGAAGACGATCAGTTCCATGCTAATCACAGACTGTTAAGCAGCACGGATCTGCGTGGTGCCGGCGTTGCCACCAGGTCGCTGCGGTCAGGCGTTGCCCCCGGGTTCCCGCCCTCTCGTCCCGGGGCCCGTTTCCCGGTTTGCTGCACCAACCGCGCTGGCAAATCCTGAGATCGTGCCCAACAAAGTGCCGGGCCATGGTAGTTTTGCGATCAGACCGGCCCCGGGCTGAAGCCGGCGGGATGCTCGGGAGCCAGCCTCCCGCGGCGGTGGCCGGACCGGGATCGCCCCGCCGCCCGCTCGCACATTACAATACGCGCGGCCTGAGCACGTCGCCGGGCCAAAGCCAACAAACTCGCTGTCGTCGAGGCTCGGGGTGAACGGCACCGGAGATAAATACGTCCAGGAGGGGGAACGCGCGGCCATGACCGAATCTTCGACCGACCCGGAGGCCACGGCCACGAGGCAGGAAGTTGCCGTCAGGGCGGCAGGGCTCGCGGCCGTGCTGACGGTCACCTGGCTGCTATTGTCCGGCCTCTACAAGCCGCTGCTTCTGGGCCTGGGGGCCTTCTCCTGCGCCCTCGTGGTTTACGTGTCGCTGCGAATGCACTTGTTAGATACCGGATTTTTCACGCTGCGATTCTGCCTGCGGATGATCGGCTACTGGGGCTGGCTCGCGAAGGAGATCGTCAAGTCCAGCCTCGAGGTGACCCGCACCGTCCTCAGTCCCGGGCTCCCCATCAGCCCGACGGTGGCGGAGCTGAACGCCCGCAGCCGCCATCCGATGGACATCGCAACGCTCGGCAACTCCATCACGCTGACGCCTGGAACGCTGACGATAAGGATCCGGGACGGTCGGCTGATCGTCCACGCACTGACCCGCGAGGGGGCCGACAACCTGCTTGACGGCGAGATGAATCGACGCGTGAGCGAGCTCCGGGGGAATTGAGATGTACTACGTCGTCACCATAGCGATCCTGGTGACCATGGCGCTGGCACTGATCCGTGCGGTCCTGGGCCCGACGGTCTACGACCGCGTACTTGCGATCAACATGATCGGCACCAAGACGGTACTTTTGCTGTCGATCCTGGCCTTCCTCGGCGGTCGAACCGACTTCCTGGACATCGCACTGGTCTACGCGCTGATCAATTTCATCGGTGTGCTCGCGCTGCTCTCCTTCTATCGCGACCGCGCGCTCCAGGACCCTGCGTCGCAGAATCCGGGGGCCGGCAGCTGATGGCAACGATTTTGGACGTCGCCAGCTGGGCGTTGCTGTCCGCTGGGGGTTTGTTCGTGCTGATCGGCGGCATCGGGGCTCTGCGCATGCCGAATCTCTACACGCGCATGCATGCCGCCAGCGTGACCGACACCCTGGGAGCGATCCTCGTCCTCGCCGGCCTCATGCTCCAGGCCGGCCTCACCCTGGTAACGGTCAAGCTGGCCATCATCCTGCTGTTCATGCTGACCACCAGCCCGACAGCGTCCTACGCCCTCGCCAGCGCCGCGCTGCTGTCGGGCATCCGGCCCGATGCCGGCCGCGCCGCCGATCACACGCACGACGATCGGAAACCACGAGGAGATCACGCATGACAACCCTGTTCGGCGTGTTCCTCCTGACCTTGCTCGTTATCACGGCGCTGGCCGTCGTGCGGGCCCGGCATCTGGTGGTCGCGGTGATGTTGCTCGGCATCTTCAGCCTGCTGCTCGCTGTGAACTTCGTCCTGCTCGACGCCGCCGATGTCGCGCTGACCGAGGCGGCCGTCGGCGCCGGCATTTCAACCGTGCTTTTTCTCGGGGCGCTGGCGCTCATGTCGGAACGCGAACACTACGGATCGAGTCGCCCCTGGCTGTCCCTCGTGGTCGTCGTCAGCGCGGTCTTGGTGGTCGTCTATGCCACCTTCGATCAACCGCGGCTCGGCGACCCCGAAGCGCCGGTACTGAACCACGTCGGCCCCTGGTATCTGGAGAAGACGCCCGAGTACGTGGACATCCCCAACGTCGTGACCGCCGTCCTCGGCAGCTATCGCGGGTACGACACACTCGGCGAGGTCTTCGTGGTCTTCACCGCGGGGATCGGCGTCCTTTTCTTGCTGTCCGCCGGGCCGGGGGCACAGAACAACGGTCGGCGGAGGGCAGTGGCGGAGAAAAAGATCGGGCTGCGGGACGAGCGCCTGCTGCACGTTATCGGCCAGCTGGTCATACCCTTTGTCCTGCTTTTCGGCCTCTATGTGCAGTTCCACGGTGAGTACGGGCCCGGCGGGGGTTTCCAGGCCGGTGCCCTGATCGCGGCCGGTTTCATTCTCTACGCCCTCATCGAGGGCGAGCAACGCGCCCTTGAGGCGCTGCCGCAGGGCGGCCTCAACTTCCTCATGGTCGGCGGCGCGCTGCTTTACGGCGTCGTCGGTCTTGCGGGCATCCTGCTGGGTTCGAATTTTCTCGCCTATTCCGTCCTCGCTCAGGATCCGGTCTTCGGACAGAAACTGGGCATCATCCTCATCGAGGCCGGCGTTGGCATGACCGTGTGCGGCGTCCTGCTCAGAATTTTCCACGCCTTTGCCTGCCGGGAACGCATCCGATGAACTTCCTGGGTCTCTACAACTACTGGGTCTTCGCGGTCCTTCTGATGATCGGGTTCTATGCCGTGGTCGCCAAAACCAATCTGGTCAAGAAGCTGATGGGGCTGTCACTGTTCCAGGCCGCGGTTTTTCTGCTGTACATCACGATGGGCAAGATCAGCGGCGGCACCGCGCCAATCATCCAGAAGGGCCTGGAAGACGCCGTGTTCTCGAATCCTCTGCCCCAGGTGCTGATCCTGACGGCCATCGTTGTGGGCATCTCGACGACGGCTCTCGGGCTCGGAATCATCGTGCGCATCAACGAGGAATACGGCTCTATCGACGAGCGGGATGTGCAGGAGAGTGACCGGCGGTGAGCAGTATCGACGCGCACTTGCCAGTGCTACAGGTCGTGGTACCGCTGCTCGTCGCACCGCTGGTCACGATCCTGCGGCCGAGCGGCCTGGCCTGGGCGGCGACCACGGCCACGAGCTTCATGGCGCTGATGATCGCAGTGGGTCTCACCGCCGGCGCACTGGAGGGAGATATCCAGCGCTACGAGGTCGGCGCCTGGGCAGCTCCCTACGGCATCGAACTCGCCGTCGACAGCTTCGGTGCTCTGCTGCTGCTGATCCTCACTGGCGCTTCGACTTTCGCGCTTCTGGCCGGCAAGGCCAGCCTGGACCAACAGATCGAGAGCGGACGCCAGCCCCTGTTCTTCTCGGCCTGGCTGCTGGTGTTGGCCGGATTGGCGGGCATCCTGGTTTCCGCTGACGCCTTCAACATCTTCGTCTTCATGGAGATCTCGTCGCTCGCGAGCTACGTCCTCATCGCTGGCGGACCGGATCGCCGCGCACTGCCCGCGGTCTTCAAGTACCTGATGATGGGCACGATCGGCGCGACGTTCTACCTGATCGGGATCGGCCTCATTTACATGATGACGGGCACGTTGAACCTGGCCGACATTCAGGTACGCCTCGTGGACGTCGCCGGCCTCCGGCCGGTCGTCGTCGCGATCGGGTTCATCACGGTCGGTTTGGGCCTCAAGGCCGCGGTCTTCCCGCTGCATGTCTGGCTGCCCAATGCCTACAACTTCGCCCCACATGCCGCGACGGTCCTGCTCGCCGCCTGTGCCGCGAAGGTCTCGCTCTATGTCCTGCTCACCTTCGACTTTGTCGTGCTGCAGCCGGTTCTGCCGGAACACGATCCCCATTTCGGCGCCTTCCTGATGCCCCTGGCCGTTCTCGGCATCCTCGCCGCCTCCGCGGTCGCGCTTTTCGAGCCCAACCTCAAGCGATTGCTCGCCTTTTCTTCGGTCGCCCAGATCGGCTATATCCTGCTAGGCGCCAGCATGGTCTCGCTGCCCGGCGTGACCGCCAGCCTGATGCACATGTTCAATCACGCGCTCGCCAAGGGCGCCCTGTTCCTGGCGGTCATGTGCCTGGCGACGCGCCTGCCGAGTCTCGAGCTGGACGACCTGGCCGGGGCCGCAAAGCGAATGCCCTGGACGATGGCGGCCTTCGTCGTCGGCGGGCTCAGCCTGATCGGCATCCCGGGCACGGCCGGCTTCACGAGCAAGTGGTACCTCATTTCGGCGAGTCTTGAAGTGGGCGGCGCCGGCGGCTGGCTGCTGATCGGCGTGATCGTAACCGGCTCGCTGATGGCTGTCGTCTACATCTGGCGAGTCGTCGAGGCCGCCTGGTTCCGCGTGCCCCTGGCCGAGCCGACCGAGGTACGGGAGGCGCCCGCGCTGATGCTGTCCGTCACCTGGCTGGCCGCGGCCGCCAACGTGTATTTCGGGCTGTCGCCCTGGCTCCAGACCACGCTGGCGTCCAACGGCGCCAGGATGCTGCTCGGAGAGGCCCCTTGAGGCCGGAGACCGGCATTCTGCTGGCCCTCTGCGTGCCGCTGGTGGGTGCCTTGCTGATCGGGCTGGCCGGCCGCGTCGGCCCAAACCTGCGCGAGACCATGACCCTCGCGACGGCGACGACGTTGATCGCCGTGGTGTGGAACCTGCTGCCAGAAATCTTCGCCGGCGAGCGGCCCGGCGTCACGGTAACCGAAGTCCTCCCCGGCATCTCCATCGCCTTCCAGCTCGAACCGCTGGGCATGATGTTCGCCTGTCTGGCTTCCGGGCTCTGGCTGATCAATTCGATCTACTCGATCGGCTACATGCGCGGCAATCGGGAGCAGCACCAGACCCGTTTTTACGTCATGTTCTCGGTGTCGCTGGCCGCCACGATGGGTATCGCCCTGGCGGCGAACTTGTTCACACTGTTTCTGTTCTACGAGATGCTCACCCTCGCGACCTATCCTCTCGTGGCCCACAAGGGCGATCAGGCGACAGTAAGGTCCGCGCGGGTCTACCTCGGCGTGTTGATCGTCGCGTCGATTGGCCTGCTCCTGCCGGCGGTCATATGGACCTACGTGCTTGCGGGGACCGGCGATTTCACTCCGGGTGGCATCCTCGCCGGCAAGATCGACGGCCCATTGGTGGGCCTGCTGCTCGCGCTGTTCGTCTTCGGCGCGGCCAAGGCGGCGGTGATGCCAATGCACCTCTGGCTGCCGGCGGCGATGGTGGCCCCGACGCCGGTCAGCGCTCTGCTGCACGCGGTCGCGGTGGTGAAGGCCGGCGTCTTCGTCATCACCAAGATCATCGTCTACGTCTTCGGCATCGATTTTCTGTTTGCGGTGCCGAGCAGCGGCTGGCTGACCTACGCCGCCGCCTTCACGATCATCGCCGCGAGCGTGGTGGCATTGCGCCAGCAAAACCTAAAGCGGCTGCTGGCCTATTCGACGATCGGACAACTCTCGTACATCGTCCTCGCCTCCGCCACCCTCAAGCCCCTGGCCGAAGTGGGTGCCACGGTGCACATGGTCGCCCACGCCTTCGGCAAGATCACCCTGTTCTTCGCCGCCGGCGCCATCTATACGGCGTCGAAAAAGACGGAGCTCGCGCAGCTCCGTGGCATCGGCCAACGCATGCCCTGGACCATGGCGGCCTTCACAATCGGCGCGCTCAGCATGATCGGCGTGCCGCCGACCGGTGGTTTCGTCTCCAAGTGGTACATCCTCGCCGGTGCATTCCAGGCCAACAACTACCTCGTCCTGGCAACGATCATCGCCAGCACCGCCCTCAACGCGGCCTATTTCCTGCCGATCATCTACATGGCCTGGTTCGGTCGGGATCGCACGCCGGCCGGCCAGGAACACGGCGAGGCGCCCTTTGCGGCGGTGCTCGCACTGACCGTGACGGCCTTCCTGACGCTGGCCTTCTTCGCGTTTAACCAGCCGCTGGTCGAGCTCGAATCCCAGCTCGTCAGCCCCGTCCCGACCGTCATGCAGGGGAATTGACGATGGAATCCGACGAGTCACGCCCGCCCGCAAGCCACGGCGCCGATCCGGGCGAGGACGACGCCTGGCTCGCCCGTCCCGCCTCGATCCGGCTGCTGTGGAGGATATTCGCGGCCGTCCTCGCGCTGTCGGTCGCCGCCCAGGTCGTGGTAGAGGTCAAGGGTTACTTCGGCGTCGACGGATGGTTCGCATTCGGCGCCGTCTACGGTTTCCTTGCGTGCCTATTGATGGTCGTCTTCGCCAAGGTCCTGGGCGGTTTCTTGAAGCGGAGCGAGGACTTCTACGGAGTGGAAGAGGATGACTGAATTCCTGCCACCCGCACTGATCATGCTGGCCGGGGCGCTCCTGATCGGCCTGACCCGCGGGGTAGTGCGAACCGCCGTCGTTCTCGTGGCGCCGTTGCTGACGCTCCTCGCCGTCTGGCAGGTGCCAGACGGCGTGGTCTTGACCGTCCCATTCCTCGGCTACCCGATCGAGCCGGTCGAGGGCAGCGCCGTCAGGCGCCTGTTCGCCACCATCTTCTCGATCATGGCCTTTACCGGCGGTCTGTACGCGTTCCGACAGGCGAAGTGGTACGAACTGGCCGCGGCCTACGCCTACGCCGCCGGCGCGATCGGGGTCAGCTTCGCCGGAGACCTGATCAGCCTGTTTCTGTTCTGGGAGTTGATGGCCCTGTTCTCCACCGTGGTGGTTTGGTGCGGCGGCACGCCAGAGGCCAGGGCCGCCGGCATCCGCTACGCGATCATGCATCTGCTTGGCGGCGTCATCCTCAAGGTTGGCATCGAGGGCACCATGGTGCACACCGGTTCGGTCGAGATTCGACCCATGCTGGCCACCGACTTCGACAGCTGGATGATCCTGATCGGGATCCTGATCAACGCCGCGGCGCCCCCGATTTCGGCCTGGCTGTCCGACGCGTACCCGCGCTCCAGCCCGACCGGCTCGGTGTTCCTCTCCGCCTTCACGACCAAGACGGCGGTACTGGCGCTGATCCTGCTGTTCCCCGGCGAGAAGTTCCTGATCTGGGTGGGCCTGTACATGGTCATGTACGGGATCATCTACGCCCTGCTCGAAAACGACATCCGCCGAATCCTGGCCTTCTCCATCGTGAACCAGGTGGGCTTCATGGTCTGCGCGGTCGGCATCGGGACCCAGATGGCCATCAACGGCGCGGCAGCCCACGCCTTCGCCCACATCATCTACAAGGCGCTGCTCTTCATGAGCGCCGGCGTCGTCATCTATCGCACCGGCTACAACAAGTGTACGGAAGTGGGCGGTCTGTTTCGCACCATGCCGCTCACAGCCATCTGCGGCATCGTCGGGGCGCTGGCGATCTCGGGCTTCCCGCTCACATCCGGCTTCACGACCAAGACGCTGATCTCCCAGGCCTCGGCCAACGAGGGACTCGTCGTAGTGTACTTTGCGCTGGCCGCGGCCTCGGCCGGGGTCTTCCTCCATGCCGGCATCAAGTTCCCGTGGTTCGTCTTCTTCCAGCGGGACTCCGGTCTTCGGCCTAAGGACGCGCCCTGGAACATGGGCCTGGCGATGGTGCTGTTCTCCTTGCTCTGCGTTCTGCTGGGCCTTGCGCCGGAGCTGCTTTACCGCTTCCTGCCCTACCCCGTGGACTACTATGCCTATGCCCCCGGGAAAGTCGTCTTTTACCTGCAGCTGCTCCTGTTCAGCGGCCTCGCGTTCTTCCTGCTCCTCCCGATGATGCGGCGGACGAACACGCTGACCCTGGACACCGACTGGTTCTGGCGCGTCGTCATGCGGCGTGCCTGGCTCGCGACGGCATCGGCGTTCCGGCAAGCGGGTGATCTCCTGTTCGGGAACCACACGCGACTCCAGGGCTGGCTGCGATCGAAGGCTCACAGCTACTTCGGCGGGGCGCCACGCGGGCTGTTCGCACAGGCCTGGCCAATCGGAACGACGGCGATCTGGATCGCCGTGCTGCTCACTGCATACGTTACCTACTACTACAGTCACTGAGCCGGCCACGCAGGGACAAAGGCAGCAGGTGAGCTTCGCAGTCGAGGCCTGAGATCCGGCTCACGCCGGCCGTCACGGAGAAGATCGTGGCCGGCGAACTTCACCCGCTGGTATCGCTGCAAGAAACCCAAGCCGAGTGGGAGACCACCCCGTTCGCCATGGATCAGCCTCTCCTTGACCGTACCCCTGGATGTCAGCTGAGGGGACCCTTCAATATGAGGAGATCCCACACTGCGCATGGCTCGAATCACCGGGGTACGGTCAAACATTTCTAGACCTTTCGGTCGGCTATTTCAGCTAGCGCCGAAGACCAGGCCACACCTACATTTCAGCGATGAATCACGACGAGTTGGTTGATCGCATTGCCGAATGAACAGCAGCCCTAGCGACCTGCTTAGTGGAGCGAGGCCTCTGTCCCGGATGCTTGGCAGCTTTGCTCAGGCAGGCATCCCCGGCACTGGGTATCGAAAGCGATTACTTGTGGGTTGATTTGTGGGCAGGGAACAGAAAGAAGTCATCAAGCAATTAATTATGCGAGATATTCTTTCAGAAATTGGCGGAGAGGGCGGGATTCGAACCCGCGGTACGGGGTTACCGTACACTTGCTTTCCAAGCAAGCGCCTTCGACCGCTCGGCCACCTCTCCGTCGCAAAACCCTAATTGTCTCATCCGGAACCTTGCGCTCCGGCTGCCCTTCCCGCTCCGCGTGAGGGCGGGATTACTCCGGACATCCTGTCCTTCGCCCCTGCGGGGCCGATAGCCCTTCGGGCCATCGTTCAAATCTGCTCCCGGCAGATTTGTGCCTCGGACCTTCCTGGTCCTCGCCCTTCGGGCGTCCTTCGGACGGCCAGATTCGCTCCCGGCGAATCTGTCGAACCCGCGGTACGGGGTTACCGTACACTTGATTTCCAAGCAAGCGCCTTCGACCGCTCGGCCACCTCTGAAGTCGCAAAACCCTGGTTGTCTCGTCCGGAACCTTGCGCTCCGGTTGTCCTCCCCGCTCCGCGTGAGGGTCCCGGATTCCACCGAAGGAATATCCGGAAGGCGGCGAATTCTACGGGTCGCCCCGGTAGCCGACAAGGGTGACGGGCGGATTGCGGAGCGCGGCGCCGAATGCTTGAGAGCCGGATGGGCGGGTTGGCGGACCGCTCGGCCCGGCTTCAGGCTCTGTATTCGCTCGCGGCCTGCGGACCATCCCTCCCGGAACCGCAATCGCCGCGCTCCCGGCACCCGCATGGAGCCGGGGGTATTCCGGCCGGCACACCAAAGAGCCTGGCGTCACAAAAAGAAATATAAAAACAATTTCTTTACAGTGACTTGCCGGATCTAATTAAAGTCGAATATGCAAACTTTCAGGGCGGTCATCGTGCCCTAGAGCACATCCAGAATCCGCTCCTGGGCGATCACCCAGCGATTCTTCTGCCGCTCCAGCACGAGTTCCTTTTTGACCGACCGGAAGGTCGGTGCACTGCCGAAGCGCTGAACAAATTCCGCGCGAGCCCGGTCGCCGTCCAGAGGCTCGACTTCGAGAGTCTCCAGTGGCACCTCGGTGCGGGCCGGCGTCTGAAAGCGATCGCGCTGGGTTGCGACCCAGTCCGCATGTGACTGGAAACCCGCTTGCACGAAATCATCCCGGTACATACCTAGCCAGTCGTCGGCGTCGCGGGCGGTCCACAGGGCGGCCCAGTCGGTTACGAACGCGGCCACGTCGTTGGTCAGCACCGAGGCGCCCGGGATGAGTTCCCTTGTACTGGGACCCCTGCCCGACGCCTCGGCCACGGCAACCGGCGATCCGACGACCGCGGATACCGGCAGACCCTCCACATTCGGTTCGCCGGCCTTTGCGTAGTAGTTGGGCGGCACTTCCATGCACTTGTCCAGCGCATCCGGCGGGACCGCGCCGCCGGGCACTGCCATGAGGCCGTTGTCTTCCGGCGGATCGAGGCCGGGGGGAACCTGCAGACCCGGCCCGGGCGCGCTTTCCCGATAAGTCTTGGGGCCTTCGCAGGGCTTGTGACCCGAGCACCCGGCTGTCACCGCGAGGCTCAGCGAAACGGCTAGCGCCCGTGGCAAGCGCCTGATCACTCGGCCTCCGGCGGCAGTTCGATTCCCGCGTCGTTCAGAGCTGCCTCCACCGTGGCGTGAAACGGTTCCGCCAGCGGCGTGAGCGGCAGTCGAATACCGGGACCCATGAGGCCCATCCGGTACAGCGCCCACTTTACGGGGATCGGGCTTGCCTCCACGAACAAGGCGTCGTTGAGCCCCGCCAGAACCTTGTCCACGCCAGCCGACGCCTCGGCGTCGCCGGCCGTCGCCAGGTCGCACAGCGAACGCATGAGAGCGGGCGCCACGTTCCCGGTCACCGAGATGACGCCGTCTCCGCCGGCCAGCATGAAATCCCTGGCGGTCGGATCGTCCCCGGACAACAGCTGCAGGTTGTCACCGCACAGGGCCCGGAGCCGGGTGACCCGGTCCGGCCCCGGCACTGCTTCCTTGAACGCGACCACCTGGTCGATTTCCGACAGGGCCGCCGCAGTCTCGGGAAGGAGATCGCAGGCCGTGCGGCCCGGCACGTTGTAAAGGATGATCGGCAGGCTCGTAGCGTCCGCAATCGCCGCATAGTGGGCCTTCAGCCCGTTCTGGGTGGGCTTGTTGTAGTAGGGAGTAACGATCAGCGCGGCATCCGCTCCGGCGCTCTGGACGAGCCGCGTGAGCTCGATCGCGTGCGTGGTGGAATGGCTTCCGCTGCCGCCAATAACGACAATCCGCCCGTCGGCAACCTCCACGGCACTCCGCACGAGCCGATCCAGCTCCGCCGGCGTGATGGTCGGCGATTCGCCAGTTGTGCCCGCAACGACCACACCGTTGGTGCCGTTGGCAATGTGGAATTCCAGAAGGCCCTGCCAGGCCCGCCAGTCCACCGCTCCGGCCGCGTCCATCGGCGTGGCCAGGGCCACCATGCTGCCGCGAAACATGCGGTGTTACTCCAAGTTGAGCCCAGCCAGGCATGGTAATGGGGCCCCCCGATGCCCGCAAGCGTCCGGCAGCCCTTCGCAGCGCCGCTGGCAGGCGCTACACTCCTCTTCCCATGATCATTCCTTTCGGCCCGGGTCCGGGGCTGACTCAATGAAGCAGCTGGTTGTGATTACCGCCGTCGGCGACGATCGTCCGGGAGTCGTCCACGACCTCTCACGCGTCGTCCTGGACTGCGGCGGCAACATCGTCGAGAGCCGGATGACCGCGCTGGGGTCGGATTTTGCGATGCTCCTGCTGGTCAGCGGCAACTGGCACACGCTGGCAAAACTCGAGTCGGAACTCAAAAAGCTCGAGGAAAATCAGGGCCTGAACATCATGCTCCGACGCACGGAGGCGCGCCCGGCGGATTCCGACCGGGTCCCCTACGCCATCGACGTCGTGTGCCTGGACCAGGCCGGAATCGTATTCAACCTGGCCAGCTTCTTTGCCTGCCGGGAAATCGAGATTGCGGAGCTGAACACCCGCAGCTACTCCGCGGCCCATACCGGGGCCCCCATGTTTGCGGTTCAGATGTCCGTCAATATCCCGAGCGACATGCAGATCTCGGTCCTTCGGGACGAGTTCATGGATTTCTGCGATCAACTCAACCTCGACGCCATCATGGAGCCCGTAAAGGGCTGAATACAAGGCGCCCCCTTCCCACTGCAGCAGGTATCGACCGATGAGCAAGGCCGAAATCGGCAAGAAAGTCCCGGACTTCGAGCTTCCCGCCACCACCGACACGACGGTTTCCGCAAAGCGCCTCAAGGGGCAGAACGCGGTGATCTATTTCTACCCGAAAGACAGCACCCCGGGCTGCACGACCGAAGGGCAGGATTTCCGGGACCGCTACGCCGACTTCGAAGCCGCCAACACGGTCGTATTCGGCGTGTCGCGGGACGGCCTGAAGTCCCACGAGAACTTCAAGGCCAAGCAGTCGTTTCCCTTCGAGCTGATCAGCGACAAGGACGAGGTCCTGTGCGGGATCTTCGATGTGATCAAGGAAAAGAACATGTACGGCCGCAAGGTCATGGGGATTGAGCGCAGCACGTTCCTGATCGACGCAAAGGGCGTGCTGCGTCAGGAATGGCGCAAGGTAAAGGTCAAGGACCACGCCGAAGAAGTGCTCGAAGCCGCAAAGGCGCTCTGAATCAGTCTCGATCCATCGGAGGGAACCCGGACATTGAGCGATAACGACAGCGGCGAACGCCGCAGAATTTTCGTGCTGGACACCAATGTGCTCATGCACGATCCGACCGCCATCTTCCGCTTCGACGAGCACGACGTGCACATCCCGATGGTGGTTCTCGAGGAACTCGACGGCAACAAGAAGGGCATGTCCGAGTCGGCCCGCAACGCCCGCCAGGTCAGCCGGTTCATGGACGAGCTGATTCAGGAGGCACCGGCCGAGAGCATCCACGGCGGCGTACTGTTGCCCGGCGAGCACGTGCTGAACGGCCACAACCGGACGCCCGGACGGCTGTTTTTCCAGACCAAGCCGAACCAGCCGCTGCTGCCGGACAGCCTGCCGGGCCACCGGGCCGACAATTCCATTCTGGAAACCTGCCTGACCCTCGAAGGCATGCATGCTGACGCGGACGTCACGCTCGTGTCGAAGGACATCAATCTCCGCATCAAGGCGGCGATTCTCGGTGTCCACGCCGAAGACTATTTCAACGACAAGACCCTGGACGACCTGGATCTGTTGTACCGGGGCGCGGCCCCGGTACCGGAGGACTTCTGGGAAACCCATTCCCGGGAAATGGACTCCTGGCAGGAGGAAGGCCGCACCTTCTATCGGCTGCAGGGGCCCATGGTGGCCGACTGGCAGCCCAACGAGTTCATCTATTCCACCGACGACAGCCAGTTCGAGGCGGCCGTGCGCACGGTCGAGAATGACTCGGCGGTTATCGAGCTGGCCAACAACTATCGTGGCCGCAACGCGGTATGGGGCGTCACCGCTCGCAACCGGGAGCAGAATTTCGCCCTGAACCTGCTGATGTCCGATGAAGTGGACTTCGTTACCATTCTCGGACCTGCCGGCACCGGCAAGACCCTGCTCACCCTTGCCGCCGGACTTGCGCAGACTCTCGACCAGAACCGTTTCCGGGAGATCATCATGACCCGGGTCACCGTACCGCTGGGCGAGGACATCGGTTTTCTGCCCGGCACGGAAGAGGAGAAAATGGAGCCCTGGATGGGCGCGCTGATGGACAATCTGGAAGTGCTGACCCACAGCGACGAGGGCGGTGACTGGGGCCGGGCGGCCACCCAGGACCTTCTCCGCAGCCGTATCAAGATCCGGTCTCTCAACTTCATGCGCGGGCGGACTTTTCTGAACCGTTTCATCATCCTGGACGAGGCTCAGAACCTCACGTCGAAGCAGATGAAGGCGCTGATCACCCGGGCCGGGCCCGGAACCAAGGTCGTCTGCCTGGGCAACGTGGCCCAGATCGACACGCCGTATCTCACCGAAACCACCTCTGGTCTGACCTATGTGGTCAACCGGTTTCGCGGATGGCCCCATGCCGGGCACATCACCCTGATGCGCGGCGAGCGGTCCCGGCTGGCGGACTACGCTTCGGAGCAGCTCTGACGGCGGGCCAGGTCGCTCCGGGTAGACCCGGGAACCGGCCTGGATTCCGGATCCGGGAGGCCCCGGCCCGGACAAAAGCGGTGCCAGATCCCAAAAACGCGGGCCGTATGCTGTTTAGAAGGGCCGATTTCGGGCATGATGGCGGGGTGGTAAGGAACCCGGCGGGGAACTCTTTGGGGGTTCCCGGGGGTCCTAGTTCCATGAAAATCCCGACGACTGACCTGATGACAGCCGCGACCAAAACCCAGCGAAGCCGCATCACCTCCCATTTACTCGCCGTGATTGCTACTGCAGCCGTGACGGTCTGGGCGCCTATGGCCGTTTCGGGGCCGGCCGACGACCTGCCGGATATCGGCAGCTCTTCCGACGTCCTGCTGCCCCCGAACACCGCCCGGGCCATCGGCCGCAACGTGGTTCGCCAGCTCCGGGAGGCCGACCAGGTCCTGGAAGATCCCGAGGTGTCGGAGTACATCCAGTCCCTGGGCAGCCGACTGGCCATGCATGCCCATGAGGGCGACCACCGGTTCAATTTCTTTGTCGTCAATGACAACGGTATCAATGCGTTCGCGCTGCCCGGCGGCTACATCGGCGTCAATGCCGGGCTGATCGAGGCCACCCAGACCGAGAGCGAACTGGCCGGCGTGCTGGCTCACGAGATCGCCCACGTCACCCAGAAACACATCGCCCGCCGGGCGGAAGCCATGGGACGCACCAGCATCCTGACCGCCGCGGCAGTCGCCGCCGCCATTGTCATGGGCGCCGCCGGTGCCGGGGCTGACGCCGTCCAGGCCACCGCCATGGGGGCCCAGGGTTTTCAGGCTCAGCAACAGATCAACTACACGAGAGTCAACGAGTACGAGGCAGACCGGGTCGGCATGCAGATCCTGGTTGCCGCGGGCTTCGATCCTTACGGGATGCCGTCGTTTTTCGAAACCATGAGCCGCCTGAACGGGAGCATGGCCAACCGCGTGCCGGAGTTCCTGCTGACACACCCTCTGAGCAGCACCCGTGTGGCCGAGGCCCGCGCACGGGCGGACAAGCTGCCCGCCGTGGACGTCACCGACAGCGTCAATTACCCGCTGATGCGGGCGCGGCTTCGGGTACTGACCGCCCGGTCCCCCTCTGAAGGGGCGGAGTATTTCCAGGGCATGGTGGACCGCGACGTGGACGCCAACGAACCCTACGTCCGATACGGGCTCGGATTGGGCCTGATGCTCTCGGGCGCCGGGAGCCAGTCGGAACGAATTTTCTTTGACCTCAAGGACGAGGACGAAGGCGTGGTGGCCTACCACTCCGCGCTCGGCCAGTCCCAGCTGGTGGCAGGTCAGATGGCCGAGGGTCTCCTGACGTTCGAGCAGGCCCAGGCCCTGTTTCCCCGCAACCGGCCGCTGACCGTGCGACACGCCGAAGCTCTCATCCGCGTCGGACGCTTCGAAGAGGCCCACGTGCTCCTTCTGGACCTGTTCAACAACGTGCCCCCTACCCCGCCGGAAGTAAAACTGATTGCCGCGGCGGCGGACTCCGCCGGGCAACGGGCCGAAGCCCTCTACTACATGGGCGAATATCATCTGCTCGTCGGTCAGCTGCCCCAAGCCGTAGACAAGCTGCGGATGGCGCTCGGCCAGCCCGACATCCAGGATGTGCAGCGCGCACGGTTCCAGGCTCGTCTGGATGAACTGATGCCCTATCTTGCCGAAGCGAAGAAAGCCCAGGGCCGCAGACGCTAGTCCCCGCGCACTGCGACTGCGTGTTCCGGAATCCACAAACGGGTTGTGATTTAATTCCGTTCCGAAGCAGCCCACCGTTTGGAGCGTTCATGCGGACGAAGGGAATCCTCCTCGCTGGCCTCGTGATTCTGTCGTCATCGGGATGCGCCTCGATTCCCAAGGAAGACCGGGAGCCCTACGACCCCTGGGAAGCGGTCAACCGTCCCATCTGGACCTTCAACTACACCTTTGACCGCTACCTGCTGAGGCCCCTGGCAAAGGGCTATGACACGGTGGCGCCGAAGCCCGTCAAGTTTGCCGTATTCAATTTCTTCGAGAATCTTCGAACGGTCGGGTACATTCCGAATCATCTGCTGCAGGGCAAGTTCGCCGGTGCGGCACGGCAGACCGGCCGGCTGGTCATCAACACGATCCTCGGGCTGGGCGGCATCATCGACGCGGCCTCGGATGCCGGCCTCAAGGCCGAACCGGAAGACTTCGGCCAGACGTTCGCCGTCTGGGGGCTGCCGCAGGGGCCGTTCATACAGATACCCGGGTTGGGCCCTAAGACCGTTCTGGACTCGTTCGGGTGGTATGCCGACCGGTTCACGGATCCGCTCTGGCAGTACGACAATTCCAGCGTTCGCGACAAGCTGATCATCCTGCGCTATGTGGACAACCGCCGGCGTCTGCTGCCGGGCGACGAGGCCATCCGGGAGGCGCCGGATTCCTACGTCTTCGTTCGCGAGGCCTATCTGCAGCGGCGGCGCTTTCTCATCTATGACGGCAATCCGCCCATCGAGGACATCGAGCTGGACTTCGAGGACGAGGACTTCGAGGACTAGGTGCGGGACGCCTCGTTCCCGGCATCACGGCTCTGACCCCTGACGAATTGGCTGAAGCGCCCTCAGACGACGCCGGTCCAGCGCTCTCCCCTGGAGAGCATGTCGTCCACTTCGCTGATCTGCGCAATTGCGACTATCTGCTCCGGCACGTTGTCGAAACGAATTTCACGCACGTAGTTCCGGGCCCAGTTGACCCACTCCAGCAGCAGCGCAAGACCCGCGCTGTCAGTCCGGGAGACGTCGGCCAGGTCCACCTTGATACTCGCGTGATCGTCAAACAGCCGCCGGCTGGCTTCCAGCGCCTTGGCGGCCGTCTTGAAGGTCAGCTCACCGTGCAGGGAGAACTTCCCGTCACCGAGGTCCTCCATGCGGATGTCACTCACCGCCGCCGGCCTCCAGTTCGGTGATCACACCCTCGATGCCCTTGGCGCGAAACTCGCTGTCGTACTGTTTCCTGTAGTTGGCCACGTAGGAGATGCCCTCGATGATCACGTCGTAGGCCTTCCACGTGCCATCGGACTCGCGCATCCGGTAACCCACGGGCACGGTCGTACCGTCCTCCAGCTTGACCTCGCTTTCCACGATCACCTTGCCGTCGGCCAGGTCACCCTTCGTTCCCTTGATCCGGAGGCTGTCGGAGTCGTACTCGAGAATCGCCGACGAGTAAGTCCGCACGAGCTTCTGATACAGACCCATGATGAAACGCTCGCGCTGTTCGGGGGTGGCGTCCCGGTAGGACTTTCCCATCACCAGCCGTCCGGAATACTCCCGGTCGAAACGCGGCAGCAGGATATCGTCCACCACCTTTTGCAGCGCATCGGGATCGGCGGCCAGGGCATCACGATCTTTTTCAATGGCCTGGAGGATCTCTGTCGAGGTCTCCATGATCACGTTTTCCGGCGCATTGGCCTGGGCCGTGACCGGACTCGCCAGGGCCAGAACCGCCGCGGTAGTTGCGCCGAGTGCGGCAAGACGCAGGTTCATCATTCCTTCTCCGACTTTTCCGCCTGACTGAACAGGTACGTGCTGATGAGTTGCTCGAGCACGAGCGCGGACTGGGTAAATTCGATCTCGTCGCCGTCCTCGAAAAAGTCCGGTGACCCGCCGGGGCCCAGGCCGATGTACTGACCGCCCAGAATACCGGCGGTCAGAATGCTCGCATCGGAATCATTGGGTAGCTGATCATATTCCGATGCGATCCGCATAGTCACTACCGCTTCGAGACGGTCGTCATCGAACTGAATGTCGGTGACCCGCCCGACCGTGACTCCCGCGACCGAAATGGGTGCCCGCAGCTTCAGGGTCCCCACATGGTCGAAGCGGGCGGTCAGGGTATAGCCCTCGTCGCCGGAATAACTGTCGAAACTCGTGACCCGGGTGGTCAGAAAGAACAGGGCCACGACGCCCATGAAGACGAAGAGTCCGGTTCCGAATTCCACCGCTCTGGTTTGCTGCATGCTGCTACACCTCCCCGATCAGCCAGGCTGTCAGGATGAAGTTCAGGACAAGTACGGCGAGGGACGACTCCACGACCGTTCGCGTCGTCGCGCGGCCCACGCCCTCCGCCGTGGGAATACTGTTATAGCCTTCGAAGACAGACAGCAACGCGACAGCAAAGCCGAACACGATGCTCTTGTAGACGCCGCTCATCACGTCTTCGTGAAGCTCGACCTGGGCCTGCATCTGGGCCCAGAACTGACCTTCGTCGACGCCGACGATTATCACGCCCTCCAGCCAGGCTCCGAAAATGCCCATCGCGCTGAAGATGACCGCAAGCAGCGGCATGGCGATGACGGCGCCGAGGAAGCGTGGCGCCACGACCCGCTTGACCGGGTCCACTGCCATCATCTCCATGCCGGAAAGCTGGTCCGTGGCCCGCATGAGGCCGATTTCCGAAGCCAGCGCAGTGCCGGCGCGGCCCGCAAACAGCAGCGCGGTGACAACCGGGCCAAGTTCACGGACCAGTGCAAGGGCGGCCACCGCGCCGAGCGTCTCCGCGGCGCCGAATCGGGACAGCGTGTTGTGACCCTGCAGGGCCAGGACGAGACCCACGAAGAACCCGGACAGGATAATGATCACGAGCGACAACACGCCGGTGCTGTAAACCTGCTTGATGATCAGTCCGGGCCGCTTCAGCGCATAGGGACACGCGGCCAGGATGCGCAGCAGGAACAGCATCGACGACCCGAAGGTCTCGAGATACCCCCTCAGCGTGTAGACGATTTCAGTAAACAGGCGGCGCATCGTTGTTGTTGTCCTGGGTCCGGCGGGAAACGATCAGGATTCGTTCCGCTTGAGTATCTGTTCGTCGTAGTCCGGGGCGGGATAGTGGAACGGTACCGGTCCGTCCGCCATGCCGCTCATGAACTGCTGGACGACGGCCGATACGTTTTGTTCCATATCCTCGGGCGTCCCCGAAGCCACGACCCGGCCGTCCGAGATCAGGAAGGTCCGGTCCGCTATGGAGGACACTTCCTCGACGTCGTGGGACACGACAATGCTGGTAAGCCCCAAGGCGTCATTGAGCTTGCGGATCAGCCGGACGACCACGCCCATGGAAATCGGGTCCAGGCCGACAAACGGCTCGTCGTAGAAAATGATGTCCGGGTCCATGACCATGGCCCGGGCAAGTGCGACCCGACGCGCCATACCGCCGGACAGCTCCGAGGGGCTCATCTGCCACGCACCGCGCAACCCCACCGCATGCAGCTTGGTGAGCACGATGTGGCGCACGAGCCGTTCCGGGAGATTGGTATGCTCACGCAGGGGAAACGCCACGTTGTCGTAGACCGACAGGTCGGTCAGCAGCGCCCCGTTCTGGAACAGCATGCCAATGCGCTTGCGCAGCCGATACAGCTCCCGCCGGCTCATCTTGGTCACATCCTCGCCGCCGATCAGGATCCGTCCGCGATCGGGCAGGATCTGGCCGGTCATCAGGCGTAGCAAGGTGGTCTTGCCGGTGCCGCTCGGACCCATGATCGCGGTCACCTCACCGCGGCGGATGTTGATATTCAATCCCTGGAAGATCTTCTTCTGACCCCGGGAGTACCAGAGGTCTTCGATCACCATGATGAATTCGTCAGGCTTGGCCGCCTTCGACTCGGTCTGTTCCATCGAGCTACTCATGATCGCGGCCTCCCGGATTCGACCAGTTTTCCGCCCCTCATCGCGTGCAATGCACCACTTCGGCGAAGGAATCGTCTGGAAATCAAGGAGAAACCGATGGCCGGGATAAATCAGTGGGGAATGCTAGCACACAGCCCATGAACGAAACCTTCCCGCTTCCGCCAGCGAAGAAATAGGACTAAAATAGTCCCCATTAGTTCGAGCGATGGTTTCCCGGGGGGGATTCAACTGTGCTCCGCATGTCCAAACTGACCGATTACGGCACCCTGATTCTTGCCTATCTGGGCGGCCGCCCGGGAGAAATCCACAGTACCGCGGAGGTTGCGGAGAGCACCGGGCTGGCGGCAACCACGGTCAGCAAGCTGCTGAAGCGGCTGACGAGAGCGGGGCTGGTCACCTCGGCACGCGGGGCCCAGGGCGGCTACGAGCTGGCACGGCCGGCGGACGAGATCAGCGCGGCGGAGGTGCTCGATGCGCTGGAGGGGCCGGTTGCGCTAACCGCCTGCAGCCAGGCCGAGGGCCTTTGCGATCTGGAAGCGATCTGCCTGGTTGGCGACGCCTGGCAGCGGGTCAATCTGGTGATTCGCCGGGCTCTGGAGGAAATTTCCCTGGCGCAGCTGACCGCCTCGCCGGGCAGTCCAATGGCAAAGCCGGATTTCAGCGCCGCGTTAAACGCGCGCGATTCCGCACCGAACTGATTCGCGCACACCTGACAAGGCATCGAGGACGACACCATGGCACGCTCCCAAACCGACGTGGAGAACCTGATCGAACGGACCTACAAGCACGGATTTGTGACGGACATCGAGTCCGACACGGTCCCGCCGGGTCTCGACGAGAGCGTGATTCGCCTGATCTCCGCAAAGAAGAAGGAGCCTGAGTTCCTCCTTAACTGGAGGCTGAAGGCCTACGAGCACTGGCTAACAATGGCAACGCCCGCCTGGGCGCATGTGCACTATCCGCCGATCGACTTTCAGGCCATCTCTTATTATTCCGCGCCGAAGTCCGATGCCGACCGGCCCAAGAGTCTGGACGAGGTGGACCCCAAATTGCTCGAAACCTATGACAAGCTGGGCATCCCGCTGCACGAGCGGGCCCGGCTGGCCGGGGTGGCTGTGGATGCGGTGTTCGACAGCGTCTCGGTGGCCACGACCTTCAAGGACAAGCTGGCGGAAGCCGGGGTGTTGTTCTGCTCCTTCTCCGAGGCGGTCAAGGATCACCCGGAACTTGTCGAGGCTTACATGGGCTCGGTGGTCCCCTACACGGACAACTTTTACGCGGCGCTGAATTCCGCCGTGTTCACGGACGGCTCGTTCGTCTTCGTGCCCAAGGGCGTGCGCTGCCCCATGGAGCTGTCCACGTATTTCCGGATCAATGCCGCCAACACAGGCCAGTTCGAGCGCACGCTGATCGTGGCCGAGGAAGGCAGTCACGTGTCCTATCTCGAGGGCTGCACGGCACCGATGCGCGACGAAAACCAGCTGCATGCGGCGGTGGTCGAACTGGTCGCTCTCGATGACGCCGAGATCAAGTATTCCACGGTGCAGAACTGGTACCCGGGTGACGAGGAAGGCGTGGGCGGCATTTACAACTTCGTGACCAAGCGGGGGGACTGCCGCGGCCGTAACTCGAAGATCAGCTGGACCCAGGTGGAAACCGGGTCCGCGATCACCTGGAAATATCCCAGCTGTGTCCTCAGAGGCGACAACTCGATCGGCGAGTTCTACTC
>JARFQW010000016.1 GCA_029287575.1 Gammaproteobacteria bacterium
GGCCGGCGGCGACGGAAACGGGGATCAGGCCGCCGCGAGGAGGCGGCCCGGGATCTCGCTCAGGGTCCGCTTGAACACGGTTCGGTCGCCGGTGGCCCGGGCCACGACCAGCGCACCCTGCAAGGCGACGAAGGCGTCCTCGGCCCGCCGCCGCGCGAGATCCGCGGGCAGGCCGGTCTCGGCGACCACGCCGGCTACGGCGTCGGTGAAGGCCTTCACGGCGCCCGCCAGCGGCTCACGGAACATCTCGCCGGCACCACCGATCCCGAAAAGATCCACGATGCAGGCGGCTTCGCCCCGATCGTAGAACTGATCCACGCCGAGGATCATCGCGTTGAGCCGCTGGGCCGGATCGCCGCTGGTTCGCAGCGGGGCCAGGACGAGCCGCTGGAAACTCTCGCCCAGATGCGCCACCACGGCCCGGGCCATCTCCTGTTTGCCGCCGTGGAAGTAGTGATAGAGGCTGGCCTTTCCGAGACCGGTGGCTTCCGAGAGGCGCGCGATGCTGGCGCCCTCGAAACCGTGCACACGAAATGCCTCGGTCAGGTGGTCGAGAACCTCTCCCCTGGAAATGAGCGCTGCGGGCATACCGGCTCCGTATTGGAACGATCGGTACAATTTAGCAGATCCCGGCGGCACGGGCCAGGCACGGCGAGCCGGGGCAGAAGGGCGTGCGCCGGCCGAGCGGGGGTGGAAACCGGGAGATTCGTCCGGCGGATAAGACGAATAAAGAGGATACCGTAAGTAAGTTGAGCCGCGCGAAATGCACCTGGCGCCAGGATGTGACGTTTCCCCCGTCAGCCTGAGTACGCCGAGTGAGAGTTTTCACGTTTTTCAGCCTGTCTGACGACCTCCATCGGGGTCCGTTGGTCGAGGCTGCGATGGGGTCGAACGTAGTTGTAGTCTATCCGCCATTGTTCGATGACTGCCCGTGCTTCCAGCAGAGATCGGAACCCATGCTGTCGGAGACACTCGTACCGGAGCTTGCCAATGAAGGATTCGCAGAAAGCGTTCTGGATCGGCTTGCCAGGCTGGATGTGGTGGATCCGGGTCGCGGACCGTTGTGACCACATCAGCATGGCCGTTGATGTGAACTCGGGACCGTTGTGGCAGACCAGAACCTGCTGTAACCGTCCGGACTCACGTACTCGACTCAGGACCCGCGAGATTCGTTGGCCGGACAAGGGCGTGTCGACCTCAGGCGCAAGGACTACTTCGGCGCCCGTGACCTGGACCCGGATCTGGTGACCTCGGCGGATTTTCAGAAGGAAATCATTGCTTCTTTCGGAGCCGCCATCCCCCTGACGCGCTTTCTCTGTCGCGCAACCGGGGCCCTCTGGGACTGAGGGCCCCGGCATGTCGGACCGCCGGGTCAGTGGGACGAATTCAGCCCCGGCTGACGGGATGGGCTCCGGCCCTGCCCACCGATACGCCCGCCGCGCTGTTCCCGCTGTTCGCGGCGGTACTCGGCAGCGGCCGCGCGCTGCTCGGGGGTGAGCAGGGCATACACCTCCGCGCGGATCTGGCTCATGGCCCGGATGCGCCAGGCAAGGAGCTGGCCGGCTGCATCAGCCAGCGCATCCGCCTGCACGGCGTAGTCGCTGTCGCCGGGATTCAGTGCGACCAGGCCTTCCCGCACGGCCCGGGATTCGCCGCGCAGCGCTTCCCGCTCCTGGCGGGAGGCGGCCATGATCTGGTGGATGGCCTCACGCTGCTCGGGTGTCAGATCCACGGCCGCCATCATGTCCTGGAAGCGCCCGAAGTGCTCGGCGCCCTCCATCGGACCCGGATGGGCGGTGGCGCCGGTGGCGACAAGCGCGGCGAGGAAGAGGGTTGCGGGAAGCAAAAATCCAGTACATCGGTTCATGGGATTCTCCAGTTCGCTCGAGGGACGTCAGCACGATAGGCAGACCTCGGCAAAGAGAGGTCAACGCCAGGTCAAGCTGCGTCAAGAAAGGTCAGTGAAGCGCTGATGGCCGGGCAATCGAGGCTAGACTCTTGCCCATGAGCGAGAAGGCGCCAGCCGGACCCAACATCGCCGTGGTCGACGACGATGCGTCGCTGCGGGAGATGCTCGGTGAGTATCTCGCCGCCGAGGGCTTCCGGGTGTTTCCGTTCGCGGACGGCGAGGCGGCGGCGGCGCGGCTTGCGGCTGTATCGCCGGATCTCGTGGTGCTCGACGTGATGCTGCCCGGCATCGACGGCTTCGAGGTGCTACGCCGCCTGCGCGCCCGCTCCGCGGTGCCGGTGATCATGCTCACCGCCCGTGGCGACGACGTGGACCGGATCGTCGGCCTGGAGATTGGCGCGGACGACTACCTGCCGAAGCCGTTCAACCCGCGTGAACTCGTCGCCCGCGTTCGCGCCGTGCTGCGCCGGGTAGCGGCGATCCCGGCTCCCGCAGGCGCTGTTGTCATTCCCCAGGGCCGACTCGAGCTCTTCCCTCGGCGGCTGGAAGCCACCCTGGACGGCGGTGTCATCGGTCTGACAGCCGCGGAGTTCCGCCTGCTGGAGGTTCTCGTCGACCGGGCGGGGGAGGTGGTCACGCGGGAGACCCTCTGCCGCCGGGCCCTCGGCCGCCGGCCGCACCCCCTGGAACGGGCGCTGGATACGCATGTCAGCAACCTCCGCCGCAAGCTCGGAGGCAGCGGTGACTCACCGATCCGCGGTGTGCGCGGGCGGGGCTATCAGCTGCTGGGCGAAGCGCCCCCGGCATGACCAGTCTCTACTGGCGCATCTTTCTCTCCATCGGCCTGACAATGGCCCTGGTCGTCGCCGCGAGCGTGCTCATGAGCTTCGCGGCCGCCAATCGCTGGTCGGATGCGCTGCAGTCCCTGGACCCTGAAGCGGTTCGGCGGGCTGCCCAGCAGGCGCTGGACAGCCGGGGCCGCCCGGGCCTGGAAGCCTGGATCCGCGCCAGCGAGCGCGAATTGCCCATGATCCGGCTGCTGGTCGTGGATCGGGCGGGCCGTGACCTGCTGGATCGACCGGTACCGGGCCCGCTGGTCCGGCGGCTCAAAGTCCTGAGGCCCTCGGTCCTCCGGCCTCCGCAGCCCCTGCTCGGCCAGGTGTCCGACGCCGAGGGTCGGGTCTGGTCTCTCGTGGCCCTGCCGCGACGCCCGGGACCCTTCGGCGTGTTCGGCGCGCCGGGTCTGCGCTGGGGAATCCTCGCGGTGGCCCTCGTCATCACCGCCTTGGCGAGCCTGATGCTCGCGAGAAATCTGAGTGCCCCGGTGCGATCGCTCAGGCAGGCGAGCCAGCGCCTGGCCGAGGGCGATCTCGCCGCCCGGGCGGGCCACCCTGTCACCCGGCGTGCCGACGAACTCGGCGCGCTGGGCCGGGATCTGGACCACATGGCCACGCGTCTGCAGGCGCTCCTGGAGAGCCGCGCCGAACTGCTGAGGAACGTCTCCCACGATCTGCGCACACCACTCACCCGGATCCAGATGGCCAGCGGTCTGGCCGCCCAGCGCGAAGCCTTCGATCCCGCCCTGCTCGAGCTGATCGACGCGGAGTCCGAGCGCCTCGACGGCATGCTCGGCGAACTGCTGGCGCTGGCCCGCATGGAGGACCGGCCCATCCGGCGCGAAACCGTCGATCTGGCGGCATTGCTGACGGAGGTGGCCGGGCGGGCCGGTGTGGAAGCCGATCAACACGGCGCGGCGATCGATCTGGCTGTGGAGCAACCCCTCACCGTGGAGGGTGACCGGGACCTCCTAGAGCGGGTTTTCGACAACGTGGTCCAAAACGCGCTCAAGTATGGTGAATGCAGCACGGTCACGATCCATGGGACAGTCGATGGAGGCGCGGTCCGGGTGACCGTCGAGGATCGTGGGCCGGGGGTCCCTGACGGAGAGCTTGAAGCCATTTTCGACCCGTTTCACCGTCTCGATCGGGCGCGTTCAGCCGGATCGGGTGAAGGTCTCGGCCTGGCCATTGCCGCGAAAGGGCTCAGCATCCACGGCGGCACGATCCGGGCCCGGAATCTGCCGGAGCGTGGCCTGTCGGTCGAGATGAGTATCCCCGCGAGACTCGGCTGACTAGCTTCCTGGTTCCTCGGACCCGGTGTCGAGCAGACCCCTGGCTTCCTCACGAATCTGCGCCCGCTCGTAGGCGAGGCGATAGGCCAGATAG
>JARFQW010000120.1 GCA_029287575.1 Gammaproteobacteria bacterium
CGGACCTAGCATGAGCGTCAGGCGTGCCGGGGTTGCGTGGGCCATCGTGCGAGCCCTGGCCCCAGGTCGTCGCGGCCGTGGCGGGGGACGGGCTGCCCCCGCCGCGGCGCCGCCGCCGGCGCCCGTGCCGGATCCGCCCCCGGACCCGGACCCGGACCCGGTCCCCGATCCGACGCCCGATCCGGACCCGGTTCCCGATCCGACACCGGACCCGGATCCGGATCCGGTGTCGCCGATCACCGTCTCAGGCGTTGCGACCTATGACCGGGTTCCGCACACCGGGTCGGGCGCGCTGTTTTTCGACGGCGTGACGAGACAGCCGATTGCGGGAGCCACGGTTCAGGCGCTCGCGGAGAGCGGCGCTCTCATTGACGAGGTCCGTTCCGGGGCGGACGGCGAGTTCTCCCTGAGCGTGCCGGCGAGTACACGGCTCCGGATTCGGGTAAGGGCCGAGCTCAGGGATCCCGATGGCCAGTGGGATTTTGTGGTCGTCGACAATGTTGAGGCTTCGCCGCGGGCCGAAAGCGAATGCTGGGCCGTGGAGAACACCCGCAGCAAACCGGTCTACGCCGTGGAGACCGGGTTTTTCGACAGCGGAAACGAGGCCGCGCTGGTCAGGGACCTCCATGCGGCATCCGGATGGGACGGAACGCGCTACAGCGGTGATCGGGCGGCCGCACCGTTTGCCGTACTGGCCGTCGCCGACTCCACGCGCGAGCTGCTCCTGTCGGCGGATCCGAACCTCATTCTGCCTTCCCTGAAGCTGAACTGGAGCGAAGACAACGTGCCGGCGGCGGACAGCGGCTTCAATCCCTGCAGCGGCGAAATCGCGACCTCGGCATATGTTTCCAGCGGCGGCTCCGGCCAGATCTATCTGCTGGGCGACGACGCCTCGGACGCCGACGAGTTCGATTACCACGTCATCGCCCATGAACTCGGCCACTACTACGAAGACCGGCTGGCGCGCAGCGACAGTCCCGGCGGCGCACACTCCATTTTTGACCGGCTCGATCTGCGGCTTGCGTTCTCGGAAGGCTGGGGGAATGCGTTTTCGGCGATGGTGACCGGTGACGCGGTCTACAAGGACTCGCAGGGCGTCATTTCGGGCTTCAGTTTTGACGTGGATCGCAACAGCGTGCTGAACGCCGGGTGGTACAACGAATCGTCGGTCCACAGCATTCTCTACGACCTGTTCGATACCGGAGCCGACGGCGTTGACTCGGTGGCGCTGGGGTTCACTCCCCTGCATGAGATTCTGACCGGCCCGCAGCGGGCCACCCGCTCGGTGACGAGCGTTTTCAGCTTTGTCTCGGCCCTGAAAGCGTCGCAATCTGCTCTGTCCGCGAATATCGACCAGCTCGTGGCTGCCCAGGACATGGTTGCCGAGACCATGGACGAGTGGGCGAGTACCGAAACCAACGACGCCGGTCGGGCGGATGATGTTCTCCCTGTCTACCATGCTCTGCCGCTGGATGGTCCAGCGGCCCAGGTGTGCAGCGCGATACTCTCCCCGGGTGACTTCTACAGCAAACTGGGCATCCGGCAGTATCTCCGGCTGACCCTCGGGTCGGACGGTCCGGTAGTGATTTCCGCTTCCGGGGAATCCGGCACGGACCCTGACATCGTTCTCTACGACGCCGGGTTCCGGCGTTTCTCGGAGTCCGCTGACGACGGTTTCGAAAGCGCGACCTGGGATCTGGAGGCGGGCGACTATGTGGTGGAGGTCTATGAGTGGGGGAATCTGACCAGTCCGCCGAAGGGCCGGACCTGTTTCGAAGTCACGGCCCGGCCGGGGCTTGCGCTGGGAAATCTCGGCCCCGGCGACGGCACGGATTCCCAGGCCTCCGACCTCAAAACGCGGCAACCGGGTCTGCCAACCGGTAAGCCCCGGCCGTCTGTTCAAATCAGCCTTGCCGGAGCGACGGAGACCCGAGGTGCACGCTTCGCTCTCCGGGGGCGGCTCAGCGCCGGCGCGGGTACGGAAGTACTCGAGGTCAAAGCCCGCTCCGGACGAGGCACCCGTGTGGATTCCATGGATTACGCGGCCGACACCGGTGTCTTCGCCGTGGAGGGATGGATAGACAACCCCGCGCATGCGCGAGTCGGCATCGAGGTCGAATACGGCGGGGATTTCCGCGGAATCCGGCGCTGGACACTGAGCGCGACGCCGTCCGGCCTGCCGCCCCTGCGGCGTAAGCCGGTGCGCACGCACGCCGGCGTCCGGGCTTTTCGGTCCTCGATGTCCCGCTAGCTGCCGGTTCGCCGGTGCTGCCGGCGGCCTGAGTGGTCCGGTCGGGCTTCTGTCGGCGTCGGCGGTCGCCGGTGACCAGCCACGGTGAGACATGCCGGTGGCATCAGCACATCGTGCACCGGGCCTGGAAGGCCTGTTCCCGGGACCTTGCGACAAGCGCGCCTGATCATCGCCGTCAATCTTCGGATCTGTTCCTGTCGTATCGCTCGCGGGCCGCTGGCCGTATAATGCCGCGCCCCTTCCAGCGCGCCCCCGGGTCGCCAGCACACATGATTGATTCCCTGAGAAACGTCGCGATCATCGCCCATGTCGACCATGGCAAAACCACCCTGGTGGACAAGCTGCTTACGCAGTCGGACACCCTGGCCGAACGGGAGGACCTGCCTGAGCGGGCAATGGATCACAACGATCTCGAGAAGGAGCGGGGGATCACGATACTCTCGAAAAACACCGCGATTCGATGGCGGGACTACCGTATCAACATTGTCGATACCCCGGGTCACGCGGACTTTGGCGGCGAGGTCGAACGGGTGCTCTCCATGGTGGACAGCGTGCTCCTGATCGTCGATGCGGTGGAGGGACCCATGCCCCAGACCCGCTTCGTCACGGAAAAGGCGTTTGCGCATGGTCTGAAGCCGATTGTCGTCGTGAACAAGGTCGATCGACAGGGTGCCAGGCCGGTGGAAGTGCTGGACGAGGTGTTCGATCTGATGGACGGCCTGGGTGCGACCGACGAGCAGCTGGACTTCCCGGTCGTTTACGCGTCGGCGATCCAGGGCCGGGCCGGTCTCGACCCGGAGCATCTGAGCGAGGACATGACGCCGCTGTTCGAGACGCTGGTGCAAGCCTGCCCGCCGCCGCCGGTGGATCTCGACGGTCCCCTGCAGCTGCAGGTCAGCTCTCTCAGCTATTCCAACTATGTCGGGGCCATCGGTATCGGTCGGATCCGCAGGGGCCAGCTCAAACGCAACCAGCCCGTGATCGTGGTGGACAGGGAGGGCAATACCCGCAGGGAGAAGGTCCTGCAGGTGTTCCGGTTTCTCGGGCTCAAACGCATCGAGGCCGAATCCGCCGAGGCTGGGGACATCGTGGCATTTTCCGGCATCGAGAGACCCCGGGTTTCAGACACCCTGTGCGATCCGGCCGCCGTGGAAGCGCTGCCGTCGCTCACGGTGGATGAGCCGACCATCAGCATGACGTTCCAGACCAACGATTCGCCTTTTTCCGGCCGGGAAGGGAAGTACCTGACGAGCCGCCAGCTGGGCGAGCGCCTCGAGCGCGAAGCGATTCACAATGTGGCTCTGCGGGTCGAACAGACCGAAGACCCGGAGAAATTCCGTGTCTCGGGCCGCGGAGAGCTCCACCTGGCCATTCTGCTCGAGACGATGCGCCGGGAGGGCTACGAGCTGGCGGTTTCACGGCCCGAAGTGATCGTGCGCGAGGTGGATGGACGCCGCGAGGAACCCTTCGAAACCCTCGTAATCGATATGGACAGTCAGCATCAGGGCGCGGTCATGGAGGCGATCGCCGAGCGGGGCGGGGCACTGGCGGATATGCGTCCGGACGGCCATGGCCGCGTGCGCCTGGATTACCGGATTCCCAGCCGCGGGCTCATCGGCTTTCAGTCCGACTTCCGGGGAATGACGTCTGGAAGCGGCATTCTTTATCACGTTTTCGACGGCTATGGCCCGGTACGGCCCGGCGGCCTGGCACGGCGTGCCAGGGGCGTGCTGATCTCCAACGGGACCGGGCGGGCCCTGGGCTATGCCCTGTTCAATCTGCAGGATCGCGGCCGGCTGTTCATTGCGCCGGGGGATGACGTTTACGAAGGCCAAATCGTCGGTGAGCACGCGCGCGCCAACGATCTGACGGTCAATCCCATGAAAGCCAAGCAGCTGACCAACGTCAGGGCCTCCGGCCGGGACGAGAACATCCTGCTGACGCCGCCCGTCGTCATAAGTCTGGAACGGGGACTGGAATACGTCGACGACGATGAACTCCTCGAGATCACGCCGGAGAACATCCGCTTGCGCAAGCGGCACCTGCTCGAGCACGAGCGCAAGAGAGCCGCTCGCCATTCTGTAGAAAGCGCTTCATAAAAATACCGCAAGCATCTATAAAATAAAGAAGAGATAGGTTTCCACCGGATTCCGGTGTGTCGCGGCCGGGAGGCCAGGTCGTGACGGCCGTCACGCAGCGAATATAGCGGTCGCACGTATAGTCGGGGACCGTGTCGCGGCGCTGCCGTGAACCATGCCAGCCCATGCACAAACGACTTCGCCAACAGCTCGAGATGGCCGAACAGGCCAGCGACTCTGCGGCCGACCACCTGGATCGCCTGCTCGATCTGGATGATTCCCAGTATCGAGCCATGGATGATCTCCCGGCGCGGGACGGAAACGCAGCGGCGGGCGAGTCTCGGGAACCCGTCGCGGCGAACGGGACCCCGTGCCTTTTGGGAGCTGTTCCCGACGAGCTTCTGCGGGCGACGCTGGATGCAGTCGACGACGCGGTCCTGACGGTCAGCGCCGACGGCCGGGTCCTCACGGCCAATCCGGCTTCGGAGACCGTGTTCGGAAGGGCGGTTGTGGGGTTCAGCGTTGCCGATATCTTCATGCTGCCCGCTCAGGAGTCTGCCGAAGCATTCCTGCAACGGCTGCAGTCAAGCCGCGACAGCTGTCGCTGCAGAGCCGTCCAGGCGGGATCGGATCTGATCGACGTGAAGATCAGTCTCGTTGGCGGCTCCGCGGAGCCCTGCGCGCTGGTCGTTCGGGACTGCAGCGGCCGTTATCGTGTTGCCCAGGCCCTGGCGGACAGCGAGCGGCGGTATCGCGAACTGTTCGAAAACGTGGTTGACGGAGTCTATGAGACGACCGTGGACGGCCGGTTTGTATCGGTGAACCCGGCCCTGGTAAAGATGCTGGGTTACGAATCCGCCGCGGACCTCAAGAGCATCAGCTCCACCGAGCAGCTGTATGTGGATCCGCGGGAACGGCGCAGGCTAATGGCCGAAACCGATCGCCTGGGCGAGCTGCGAAACGCTGAGCTGCGCCTGCGCCGAAAGGACGGCCAGGAACTCGCCGTGCTGGAAAATGCACGCGCCGTGCGGGACAAGGGGGGATGCATCACCGGCTACCAGGGGACTCTCTCGGACATCACGGAAATGCGTCGTGCGGAGTCCGCCGTCCTGGCGGCACGGGAGCGGGCCCTCGTCACCCTGGGAGCAATCGCTGACGCGGTGATAACCACCGATGCGAAGGGCCGGGTGGCGTACATGAATCCGGTGGCCGAGAGCCTCACGGGCGTGGAACTGGCCGAGGCGAAGGGCCAGCCGGTCGGCACGGTGGCCCATCTTGTCGACGAGGCCAATGGCACCCCCCTGGGTGATCCCTGCCTGCGTCTGTCCGACTCGCCAGGCGAAGTGAAGGGCAACGGCACGTCGGCTGATCAGCGCACGGTACTGGTCAGTCGGCAGGGAAAGCGGATTCCGGTGCAGGAGTCCGTGGCCCCGCTTTACGACTCCAGTGGCGGCTCCGACGGCATCGTGATGGTGCTGCACGACGTAAGCAGCGAACGCCGCTTGCGTAATCAGCTGGCCTACCAGGCCAGTCACGACGCGCTCACCGGACTGATCAATCGGCGTGAGTTCGATCGCCGGATCGAGAAGGCGATGGATCGCTCTTCCGAAGGTCAGAATCACTCACTTCTCTATCTCGACCTGGACCAGTTCAAGACGGTCAATGACAGCTGCGGACACGGAGCGGGCGACGAACTGCTTCGGCAGATCACCGAGCTTATCCGGTCCCGGGTTCGAACCGGGGATATCGTTTCGCGCCTTGGCGGCGACGAGTTCGGTGTCCTGCTGCCCTACTGTGGCCAGGGCCGGGCGGTCGAGATCGCCGACACCCTCCGCGAGGGAATCCGGAACCATCGGTTCGCCTGGGGAAGCAAGGTATTCGATCTCGGTGTCAGCATCGGTATCGTGG
>JARFQW010000065.1 GCA_029287575.1 Gammaproteobacteria bacterium
ACCCGGGTCACTGGATATCGAATGGTTTCGCGCAGACAGCGATTCCAAGGGCACCTGGTTCCGCGTGCGGCTGGGCCGGCGCATCGCCAGCCCGAAGGGCCGGGTGACCGCCATGGGCCAGGAGCCCATGGAGAAATTGCTCAGAACGGATTTCTATACGTTCAACATCGACGTCTATATCGACACCGACCGGATCACCGGGTCGGGTCGCATGGATACGTTGCCGGGCCGCAAGGTGGGCATCGCCCCGGAGGGTGCCTGGGAGAAGGCCGTTGTGCTGACTCCGCGGCCGCAGGTGGCGCGGGCGTACTACCTGATGGAACTGGAGAAACAGGCCGAGGATCAGCTCCGCGCCGATCGGGGCCGGGTCACTCGGGAGGAGATTGATGCCATGCGCTCGCGGGTCGAGGCCGACCTGGATGCCCAGGTGCTGTTTCCGGAGCGCATCAGGGTCAGGGGCCGTGAGGTGCACTTCTTCGTGCCCTCGGGCTTTCTGGGCGGCCAGGCGCGTACCGAATGGGGCTATTCGGTGATGGTGACCGGCTGCGACATCGAGGGAATCGCCCGAGTTGTGGACATTACCGCGGGCCGGCCGTTCAACCTCATGGTAATTCCGGTGGGTCCGGGCCTAAATCGGGATCGATTCGGCCTGGTCAACGAGGCCAACCTGGACCAGCCTCCGATCGTCGACATCGTGGCGTCTAGCGTGGCCGAGCAACAGCGCGTGTTGTCCGACTACGACCCCCGGGTACCCAGACTGGCGGCCATACCGCCCATCTCGCCGTCGGGCATGCCGCCGGCCGCTGCGCCCGCCGGGCAGCTGGCTAACCGGACTCCGGCGGGCCCTGCGGTGGCCGCCGTACCCCCGGTTACCGGGAGCGGTGCAGTGGGCGGCCCGGCTGCCGCCGCGCCGCCGCCGGTTCAATCCGGAGGCAACCGGGATCCGGGGGCGGCCGTGCCGGTGCCCGAAACGACCGGGCGAAGGACCGTGCCGGCCCGCCTGAAAACACTGAATACGCTGCGCAGCGACGGGCTGATATCCGAAGACGAGTATCAGCAGCTGCGCCGCAAAATTCTGTCCGAAATCTGACGGGCTTCCGGCCCGAAGAGGCCCCACATGCCGGACCGCGAACTTCTGGAACGCCTACGCCGTCTCCGCGGTATCGAGGATCACTGGTTCGACTTTCGCGGAGAGCGCCGCGAGGTGTCCTCCGAAAGCCTCGCATCTTTGCTCGAAGCGATGGGCCATTCGGTTTCGGATCCGGAGGCGCTGGCTCGGGAGGCGGACGCGCTGGAGGCCCGGGAGTGGACCCGTGTGCTCCCCCCTGTGGCGGTTATTCGTCATGGACGGGACTCGCGAGTTCCCCTGACGGTCATGTTCCCCCTGATGCCGGGCGTCCGCTGGCGGGTCGCGTTCGAGAGCGGCGGGGAGACCAGCGGCCAGGTGGAGCTGCATCCGCTCGAACGGTTTGCCGAGCATGCCATCGACGCCTTGCACTACGTGCGCCTGGGGATGCCGCTGCCCGGAGACCTGCCACTGGGGTATCACCGGCTGTTCGTGGAGAAACTGGACGGGGAGCGGCTCGGGGACTGCCGACTGATCGTCGCGCCCGAGCGCTGCTATCAGCCGCCGTCGCTATCCGGCGGCGAACGGATCTGGGGCATGGCGGTGCAGTTGTACACGTTGCGCTCCGAACGCAACTGGGGCATCGGGGATTTCACCGATCTTGCGGAGTTTGCCGCCGCCGCCGCGGGCCTCGGTGCGGACTTCGTGGGTCTCAATCCCCTCCATGCGCTGTTCCCCGCGGATCCGGAAATGGCCAGTCCCTACAGCCCGTCGAGCCGCAAGTTCATCAACGTGCTCTACATCGATCCCGAAAAAGTTCCCTGTTTCGACAAATGCGCTCACGCAGTGAACCTCGTGGCCGACCCGGCCTTCAAGGCAAAGACTGCGGCGCTTCGGGAAACCGCCGGCGTGGACTACACGGGTGTCACGCAGAGCAAGATGGCGGTGCTGGAGGCAGTCCACGCCGGGTTTCACAGCCAGGCCACCAAGGCGGAGCTGGACGCTTACGGGGAATTTGTCGCGCGTCACGGCGAGGCACTGCAGGATTTCGCACTGTTTCATGCCATGCAGGCCCGCGCGGCCGCTGCGCCGCCGGGTCAGGGCGCGTGGCCTGCCGACTATGCGGGGCCCGCGAGTCCGGAGGCACAGGCCTTCACCCGCGAGCACCCGGGCGAGGTCGAGTTTCATGCCTGGCTGCAATGGGTCGCGGCGGAACAGCTGGCGGCGACAGAAAAAGCCGCCCGGGACGCGGGCATGAGTCTGGGAATCTACCGCGATCTGGCCGTCGGTGTCAGCGGTGGCGGCGCGGAAGCCTGGAGTGACCCGGATCTGTATACGGCGGGTGCTTCGGTGGGTGCGCCACCGGATCCGCTGGCCCTGCAAGGGCAGGACTGGGGCATTCCGCCCATGCTGCCGGATGTGCTTCGGGAGCGGGCCTATCAGCCGATTGCCGAGCTTTTTTCCAGCAATATGGGGCGGGGCGGGGCGCTGCGTATCGACCACGTCATGGTGCTGTTTCGCTTGTGGTGGGTGCCCGCCGGACAGCCCTCGTCGGCGGGCAGCTACGTCTACTACCGTCTGGATGATCTCTTCGCGATTCTCGCGCTCGAGAGTCACCGGCGGCAGTGCCTGGTCATCGGCGAGGACCTGGGAACGGTGCCCGAGGAAATCCGCAAGGCCATGCCGGACTACGGTGTCTGGTCCTATCGGGTGTTCTATTTCGAGCACGCGCCCGACGGCCGCTGCCGCGCTCCGGAAGACTATCCTCCCGAGGCGCTCGTGACGATTTCCACTCATGACCTGCCTCCGCTGACGAGCTACTGGACTCAATCGGATATCGATCTGAGAGAACAGCTGGAGCTGTATCCGGAGGAAGGCATGGCTGACGGAGCGCGTGCCGAACGTCAGCGTGATCTGCAGCGCATTCTGGATGCGCTCGCCGAGCGGGAGCTCATATCCGCGGAGCGCCGCGATCTGGCCGCGCATCCGGATCTGGATCCCGAGTTACTCTCCGCACTGATTCGGTATCTGGGTCAGGCCCGCGCCGGTGTTGCCGCCGTCCAGCTGGAAGACTGGATTGGCCTGGATACGCCGGTCAATGTTCCGGGGACAGGGGACGAGTATGCCAACTGGCGGCGCAAGCTGCCGCAGACCTGGGAGCGTCTGCTGGAGCGCGAGGACGTCTGGGAGCTGGCCCGCATCCTCGGAAATGCCCGCGGCAGCTGAGTGACATGCGCCTGCAGTTCGCTTCCGGCTATGCGTTTCCAAGGGGGCTCGACCTGCCGTGGGACACGCCGCTGGAGGACTGGGAGTCGCCCGCCCTCGTGCGGCTTACGCGGGGCATCTCCCGAAATCTGGTTCGTTTTGTTTCCTACCGGGACGTGTTCTACGCTATCAAGGAGATCAACGAGCTCCTTGCGATCCGCGAATACGATCTGCTCAAGGAACTGGTGGAACTCGGTCTTCCGGCCGTCGAGCCGGTCGCGCTGGTCACGGATCGCGCGGAGTCCGAGCGAGGCCTGCTGGTCACGCGCTATCTGGACGGTTCCCTTCCGCTTCGGGCGCTGATTTCCGCCGAGGACGAAAAAGGCGGGGTCGACCGGCTCATGGACGCGGTTGCCATCCTGCTGGTCCGGCTCCATCTGGAGGGCTTTTTCTGGGGGGATTGTTCTCTTTCCAACACGCTGTTCCGGCGCGACGCGGGTCAGTTTGCCGCCTACCTGGTGGATGCGGAAACCGGCGAGCTGCATCCGTCCCTGAGTCAGGGCCAGCGCCGCCACGATCTGGAGATTGCGTCGGAAAACCTCGCTGGCGAGCTGATGGATCTGCAGGCCGGATTCGGGCTGGCCGAGGGTGTCGATCCGGTGGACCTGGCGTTCTCGGTCGTGGATCGCTATGAGCGGCTCTGGGATGATCTGACCCGAACGGAGGAGTATCCGGCAAGTGAGTCGTGGCGAATCGATGCGCGCCTGAGGCATCTCAACAGCCTCGGTTTCAATGTTCAGGAAATGGAGATCGAAACGGCCGAGGAAAACCAGTGTCTCCGGGTTCGCGCCCGGGTCGTGGAAAACGGTTATCACCGTCGGCTGGTCCAGCAGCTGACCGGCCTGAACGTGGAGGAGAATCAGGCCCGCCGGTTGCTCAATGACATGTACAGCTGGCAGGCAAGCCACGGCGAGCCCCTGACGGAGGCGAACGTGCCTGGACCGCTGTCCGCGTACCGCTGGTTCCACGAGGCCTATCTGCCACTGCTTGATGCCGTGCCGCCGGACCAGCGCCGCAAGCTGGACGATGCGGAGCTGTTTCACCAGCTCATGGAGCACCGCTGGTACATGTCCGAGAAGGAGGGCAGGCCGGTGGACCTCGCCGAGGTGGTTCCCAGCTACGTGGAGCGCATTCTTCGACCGTTGCCCGAGCCCCGGGTCGAAGCGAATCCGCTGGCGCTCTCGGAGGGCGGTTAGCCGCATTGCGGGCCAGTTCGGCTTCGTGCGAGGATGCCCGCTGGCCCTGACTCACCGGATACCCGTGTTCGGAAATCCTCGTCCCTGCGCCCTCGCGTGGCTTGCATTGTTACTCGCCTTGCCCGTACGCGCCGACCTGAATTCGGACGAGGAAGGCCTGATGTCCGCCGGCGGCTGGCGGACCGATTGCGAGGGTTATCTGCAGATCCTGGATGGCAACGGTCAGGCCGATGATCTGGACATCACGTACTGCGTGGGCATCACCCTCGGTCTTCTGGAAGGGCTGGAAACCGGCAGCCGGATTGGTGCGGTGAGCATGGCCTCTACACTGACCGTGTTGCTGGGCCTCGACGGCCAGCGGGTCTTCCAGTTGTTTGAAACCATGACCCGGGAGGACCTGCTGGCGTACTGCCCCCCGGATACCGCCACGACCGGTGATCACATCGTTGCCGTCGCGGGCTACATCGATGCCAATCCGGACAAACGGCCCTTGCCGGTGACGGCCGTGTTCTTCGAGGCGATGCAGGCCGTGTGGCCGTGTGACACGCCCGCGCCGACCGACGGCGATGCTGCCCCGGAACCCTAGAAGGGATCGCCACTCGCAGATGACCGGATCGCTCATGGATCAGGCGCTGAAGGCGCTCGACGCCGGCGGCACGGTAGTGACGGCCAATCGCCGCCTTGCCCGGTTTCTGACCGGGGCGTTCAACCGGGCTGCACTGGCGGAGTCCGGTTCCCAGGCCGTCTGGCCGAGTCCGGATATCCTGCCCTGGGATGCCTGGTCGAGGCGGGAATGGTCACGGCTTCGGGACACCGGACCGGCTGAAGCGCTGCGGACCGCCCTGTCGCCTGCTCAGGCGCAGCGGCTCTGGCGGACGATCTTGGATACGTCGGATGGGGGACTGCTCGACACCGGTAGCGCAGCCCGGGAGGCCGGCCGGGCGCGGGCCCTGCTGGCTGGCTGGCGCCTGGATGCGCGCTCGGTGCTGGCCCAGACCGAGGCGGATTCTCAAGGCTTTCTGTCTCTGTACGAGGCGTTCGAAAAGCGCCTTGCCGCCCGATCCTGGGTCGATCAGCCAGCGCTGGAAACAAGCCTCGCGGACTGCGCCGGGCCACCAGATCGCGCCGTGGTGTTCGCGGGTTTCGAATTCATGACGCCGCTGCAGCAGGCGATTGTCGAGCGGGTCGATGGACGAGTCGTCACGGATGCCCAGGGCGATTCGGGACGCACCATGAGGCTGTCGTTCGCTGACATGCATGAGGAACTCGAAGCCGCCGCCGCCTGGCTGCGGGGTCGCCTGGAAAACGCTCCAGGCAGTCGGTCGGCGCTGGTTGTGCCGGATCTGGCCGCGGTCCGTGACGAGGTAGAGTACGTGCTCGGGTCCACTCTGCACCCCGGCCCGGTATGGGCGCTGCCGGCTCCTCACCGGCGCCCATGGAACGTGACCCTCGGCCGGCCGCTGTCTGAGTGGGGGATGGTCCACTGCGCGCTGGATGCTCTGCGGGGGCTGTCCGGTTCCATCTCCTTCGACAAGGCCAGCCGATTGCTTCGCGCCCGCTGGCTCGGGCCGGCGGCCGAGGAACGCGATGGGCGCGCGGCCGTCGAGATGGATCTGAGGGCGAACGGCTATTTCGAGATTCGGGCCTCGCAGCTGGCGGTGCTGGCCCGACGCAGGGGCTGCCAAGGGTTCGCGGACGGTCTCGAGGCAGCGCTGGCCCGGCTGCAAGGTCTGCCCGCCCGCCAGCGTCTCGCCGAGTGGGCCAGGCAGACCGGCGATCTTCTTGACGACCTCCGCTGGCCCGGCGACAGCTCGCTGGATAGCGAGAGCTTTCAGATTCGCGCTGCGTGGAACGAGTTGCTGGAGGCCCTGGCCGCGCTGGATTCAGTCACCGGACTGGCCACCTACGAGGAAGCCGTCGGCGAGCTGTCGACGCTCGCCCGCGAGCGCGTGTTTCAGCTGCAAACCGGTGATGCGCCGATTCAGGTGCTCGGGCTGCTGGAGGCCCAGGGGCAGTGCTTCGATGCCCTGTGGGTCTGTGGGCTGGACGATCAGACCTGGCCACCGGGACTCAAACCCAACGGATTTGTCCCGACGGGTCTGCAGCGCGAGCTGTGCATGCCCCGGTCCTGTCCGGATCACGAGTTGGCCCTGGCCCGGACCCGCACGAGCCAGCTGGCTTCGGCCGCGGACGAGGTCGTCTTTTCCTGGCCGCGGTCCCGCGGCGACGAACCGCTGTTTCCCAGCCCGCTGCTGGCGGACATGGACCCGGCCGAGCCCGGGAGCCTGCTTCATCCGGCACCGGACTGGCGGGCCGGCTTGCTGGCGAGTGCTGCGACCGAGCCCATGCCCGAGGACCGATTGCCGGCGATTTCCGGGCATCGCCGCGGCGGGATGGCGGTTCTGGACAACCAGTCACGCTGCCCGTTCCGGGCCGCGGCCATACACCGTTTGCGCGCCGAGCCTGTTGAGACGCCGTCCCCCGGGGTGGACCCGGCCAGTCGTGGCCGCTGGGCCCATGCAGCGCTGCGATGCCTGTGGGCGAACTGGGGCAGTCAGGCATCCGCGGCGAATCTGGAGCCGGCTGAACGAGGGCGGCAAATTCGGGCCGCCGTCCAGGACGCCAGGCGGGAATCCGGAGTGGAGGATCGCCCGGTGGATCCGGGCCATCTGGAAATCGAAGCGAAACGGCTGACCGCGCTGATCGAAGAGCTCGTCCGCGCGGATCTCCACCGGCCGCCCTTTACGGTAGAAGCCACCGAGGTGCCCGTGGAGCTAGAGCTGGGCGGGCTGGCGGTCAGCGGGCGTATCGACCGTATCGATCGGGATGCGCTTGGCGACTGGATCATCGACTACAAGACCGCCGACCCGTCCCTGAAGGGCTGGCTCGAGGAACGCCTGGCGGACCCCCAGGTGCCCGCGTATGCCGGAACCCGCGAGACGCTCGCGGGGATGGGTTTCGGTGTGCTGCGTGCCGGTACGACCGGCTACCGCGGTCTGGTCTGCGGCGACGAGAGCGTCGGCCCGTTCAGGTCGCTTGCCGCACAAAAGCGGCCGCCCCCGCCTGCGGACAACTGGCCCGCACTCCGGATCTGGTGGCAGACCCGGGTCGAGGCGCTGGCCGCCGAGTTCGCGTCGGGGCGGGCAACGGTGGCGCCTCGAAGCCCGGAGGCCTGCCGGTACTGCGGACTCGATGCCCTGTGCCGTCGGCACGCGGCCGATCTCCCTTTGCGGCAGTCCCATGACTGAACCCGCGGACCAGGCTGCGCGTCTGCGAGCGCTGGATCCCGCGTCCAGTTTCATTGTTCAGGCCCCCGCGGGATCCGGAAAAACGGAAATCCTGGCGCAGCGTGTTCTCCGTCTGTTGGCCATCGCGGAACGGCCCGAAGACATTCTCGCGATCACGTTCACCCGCAAGGCCGCCGGGGAAATGCGCGAGCGGATTCTATCGGCCCTGGCAGCGGCGGCAGAGGACCAGCCGGTAGCCAAGCCGCACGAACGCCAAACAAGGGATCTGGCATCCGCCGCGCTGCGCCGGGACGAGCAAGCCGGCTGGCACCTGTTGAACAATCCATCGCGACTGCGGGTGATGACCATCGACGGCCTGAACGCCTGGCTCAGTCAGCGCCTGCCGGTGCTTTCCGGCCTCGGCGGGTCCGCACCCATTGCCGATCGCCCGGAGGACCTGTACCGGGAGGCTGCACGCCGCTGTCTCCTGTCGGCCGACGGCCATCCTGCCCGGGAATCGGCGCGGCGACTGCTCGAACATCTGGACAATCGCTACGGCCGTGCCGAAGACCTGGTGGTGGATCTGCTCGGCCGGCGCGATCACTGGCTGCCACGCCTTGGCGGACAGCCCGGCATGGAGGGGGGCGACGCACGCAGGCGACTGGAAGCCGGCCTGGGGCGAGTCGTGGAAGAGGGCCTGGGGCACGCGGCCCGTGCATTGCGGGGGTTTGAAGAACTGGGCAGCCTCGCCGCCGTGGCAGCCGAGGAGCTGACGGCGAGGGGGAGGGCATCCCCCGTGCTGGCGTGCGCGGGGCTTTCGGGACTGCCCGGCACACGTGGGCGAGACCTGCCGGTCTGGCAGGGGCTGGCTGAGCTGTGTCTGGTCAAGAAACCGCAGGTCAGGAAATCGTTCACCGTCAGAGACGGTGTGCCGCCGAATCGCGCTGAGGAGAAGGCGCGACTTGTCGAACTGGTGGCCGCCCTTGGCGATGAGGAACAGCGGGTAGCGGCGCTGCACGCGGTCCGGAACCTGCCTCCGCCGATCTACGAAGATGGCCAGTGGCAGATTCTGACCGCACTGCTGGATGTGCTGCGCTACGCCGCGATGGAACTCGAGGTGACCTTCCGGCAGCGCCGGATGACGGACTATGTGGGTGTGGCCCGGGGGGGGCTTGAGGCCCTGGGTGCGACCGACGAGCCAACCGATCTGGCGCTGACCCTGGACCATCGTCTCCAGCATCTGCTGGTGGACGAGTTCCAGGACACCTCCGAATCACAACACGAACTGCTCCGTCGACTGACGGCGGGCTGGAGTGCCGGTGACGGCCGAACGCTGTTCTGCGTCGGCGACCCGATGCAGTCGATTTACCGCTTCAGAGACGCGGAAGTCGGTCTCTTTCTCCGGACTGCCGAGACCGGTCTGGGCGGCCTGCACCTCGAGAAGCTTCGGCTCACGGCCAACTTCCGGGCCTCGGCGGACCTGGTGGAATGGACCAACAGAATCTTCAGTACCTTGTTTCCCGTGGAAGCCGATCTGGGCAGCGGCGCCGTTCCATTTTCGGCCTCTGATTCAACCCGGCCGGCGGCCGGGTCGGTCCAGGTTCACCGGGTCCGGGCCGACGGCGGTGCCGGGGAGGCTGGCCGGGTGGCCGATACGGTAGAGGCCCTGCTCGGGGAGAACCGCAAAGAAACCGTGGGTGTCCTGGTCCGCAGCCGTAGTCAGCTCACGGCCATCGTCAGCGAGTTCCGCAACAGATCGCTTCCTTTTCGGGGTGTGGATATACAGCCACTCTCAGAGGCGCCGGTCATCCAGGAACTCCTCGCGCTGACCCGGGCAATTTGTCATCCGGCGGACCGCGTGGCGTGGCTGGCCTGCCTGCGGGGGCCCGTCTGCGGGTTGTCCCTGGAGATCCTTGAGACACTTCCCCCCGATAGGGCGGTGTGGTCCGCTCTCGCAGACCCCGAGTGGCGGGCCGGCCTGGACGAGCCACATCGCGCCATGCTGGCCGAGCGGGTGCTGCCCGTGCTTGCGGCGGCCCTGGAAGCCCGGGGCCGCCTGCCGCTGGAACGTGTCGTGGAGAGCGCCTGGCTGGCCCTGGGCGGTCCGGCGGCGCACCCGGACGGACGCTGCCTGCAGGACGTTGCCACCTTTCTCGAATTCCTGCGGTCCGCGTGCGAGGCCGGTGATCTCGGTGATCCGCTCACGCTGCAGGACCGCCTCGGCGATCTTTATGCGGCCCCCGACCCGAAGGCCGACGGGCGTCTCGAGGTTATGACCATACACAAGGCCAAGGGACTGGAATTCGACCATGTCGTTCTTCCTGGTCTGGACCGGGGTGTCCGGGCAGAGAAAACGCCCCTGATTCGCTGGGCGGAGCGGGTCACGGAACATGGTCTGGACCTGCTGCTCGCTTCGGTGGGCCAGCGCGGTGGTGACAGCGATCCCGTGCACGACTACCTCGGCGGTCTGGAGAAGCGCCGGGCGGCAAACGAACGCACCCGGCTGCTGTACGTCGCCGCGACCCGGGCGCGCCGAAGCCTGCACCTGATCGGCCAGGTGCGCCGGAATGACGATGGGTCATGGGCGTCCCCGCCGGCGGGGAGTTTTCTGGGTCTGCTGGGTCCGCTGATCGATCCGCCGGAGGCGGTGTCACAGGACCAGGCTCCCGGGTCGGCACCCGAAGTATCGGCGGGCCTCAGGCGCCTGCCGCCGCGCTGGCGAGCGCCACCGCCACCCCCGCCAATCCCTGCACTGGCCGGCGCGGATGCCGGGCCTGAGGAGCGTCTGGAGTTCGATTGGGCGGGGCGCACCGCCAGGGCCGTGGGCATAGCCACGCACCGGTTGTTCGAGCTGATGGGCAAGGAGGGTCTGGACGCGTTTGTCCGGCACCAGGGCGGGGGCACGCGGCACTTCGCGGCGGTGCTCCTGCAGGAAAACGGCCTGACCCCGGCGGAGGCAGAGCAGTCTGCGGAGTGGGTTGCCGCGGCGGTCGACGCGGTCCGGGACGACCCCCGCGGCGCCTGGATTTTCGACACCACTCATCCCCGGCGCTGGACCGAGCACGCCGTGACCGTCCGGCGCGATGACGAATTTCGCCGCCTCGTGGCCGACTGCCTGATCGAGGATGCGGAGGGCGTGTTGTGGATTATCGATTTCAAGACGGGCCGGCATCTGGGCGGGGACCCGGAGGGCTTTCTCGATCGCGAGGTGGCTCGCTATCGCCCGCAGCTGGAGGCCTATGCCGAAGCCTTCGGAGCCGCTCACGAGGGTCCGGTGCGTCTCGCCCTGTACTACCCCCTGTTGCGGGGCTGGAGGGAGTGGAGCTGGCGCGACTAGCGTCGGCGACAGCGGCGACGGAATCGGCGGGGCTGCCTGCCGGGCCGGTGGCTCAGAACGAACCGGACAGGCTAAACGGCCTGCGCCCGGCACTGTCCGCCGGTCCCAGCGCGCCCAGACCCTGAGAGAGCGCAGGTGGCGCATCGCTGGCCGGGGCCGCGGTTCCCTCGATGAGCCAGGTCCGGTCGGCCGCCAGTTCGAGACGACCATCGATGTCCAGCGGCCCGCCCACGCTGCTGAGGATGCCGACAACGGGCCCGTCCCCCGCATCAGGGAAATCGGCCTGAAACGGTCCGAGGGGTACGGGAATACCCCGCACCGGGAGTTCACTCACGGAGACGGTACCTTGTAATGCCACGGGCCATCCCCCCTCCATCCGGAGGCGGTCGAGACGGATTGTGATGGCACTGTCCTGTGGCTTGATGGGAAACAGGCGCTCGACCGCGCGCAAGGGCACTGCGCCCTCGGTGTCCCGGAATTCCACGGCGGACCCGGTGAACGGGACGGCGATCCGCCCGTTCAGAAAGCCGTCGGGCCGGTCGAGACTGATATCCCAGGCCAGACGACCGGTGAACAGCGCGAGGGCGGCGGCATCCCACTGTGGCGATCCCAGCGGAACGCCGGATACGCTGACTCCGTCAGCACGGCCGTTCCAGATGCTTCCGGAGCTGTTGTGCAGGGCCACGCCCTCGGGAGCGACCCAGCTCCAGGCAACACGAGCCGGCAGGGTCAGGACAATGGCGGCCAGAAAAGTTGCCACGCCCAGTCCGATGAGACGCCACGCGAAAGGAGTCATGCCGCGGATCGTCTCAGAATCAGGCTGGCGTTGACCCGGCCCGGGTCACGACTTCGATCGAAAGTCGCCGAATCGATCGCCAGGCCCTCGCTATTCTGGATACCGATGACCCAGCGGGCCAGGGCATCGAAAGACGCATTCTCGAAGCGGACCCGAATTCCGTCGGCGCCAACTGGCTGGTTGCGGCTGAGCGCGTCGCCGAGTCCCGCCCGCGCTGCGCTGTTCGCGACCAACACGACCAGCGACTGGCCGGATCGATTGCCCGACGCGGGTGCATCGCCCAGCTGCTCCAGACGCGCCGCGGCGGTCTGAATGCGGGCCAGTTCACCGCTCTTCGTGGCGATTCGTTCCTCCGCGGCCCCCGAAGCGCCGAACAGCGGTGCGAGGATCAGGCCGTAGATCAGCGCGAGAGCCACCAGAACGGATCCGCCGGCGACGAAGATCCGCTCCCTCGGGGCCAGTGCTTCGAACCAGTCCTTCATCCGGCGGGCCTCTTCAGCTGAAGCCGGCCTTCGACGAAGCTGCCCTCGTTGTTGGCCGATTGAATGCTCGCCGCGAGCTGGTCGGAACTGACCTGGCTCCGAATCTTGTCGAGGCTGTCCACGCTGGGAGCTTTCAGGCGCAGATCCATCACGCCGTTGCGATAGCTGACCGCCTCCAGGGTTGCGCCACTGGTCGCCGAAAGCGCGGCTGACAGGCGCTCCAGGCCCTCGAGGAACAAGCCCGCGTCGGCGTTGCCGCCGCCGAGTCGCTCGGCGAGCCGGTTTTCCACCTGAAACACCGGCCGTACGCAACGCTCTCCGCCGAGCGCCTGCGTGCACGCAGCCTGAATCGCGGTATCGAGCTCATTCTCGCGGCCCTTGAGGTCAGCGAGCAGCAGGGCCTCGCGGCCGATGATCACGACACACAGGGCGCCGAACAGGGCGGCCGCGCTGCGCCATGGCTTCCACAGGACCTCCACGCTGCTCTTTGGCGCATAGTCTCCCTGAAGCAGGTTCAGGGCGCCGCGCTCAACGGCTCGGGGCGCGAGATAAGCCAGCGGGTCGCCGTCCATCTGGCGGAGTTCCACGCTTGAGACGGTGTCCCGTAGCCGGGCTATCTCGCCGTCTCGAGCGTCCAGATCGGCGCCGGTTGCATAGAGGGTGACGTGCAGGGCGGCGTCGTCGTCCTCGGGATCCGGTCCGAATTCAACCAGATCCTGGAGGGAGGGGACTTCGAACGAGACCGTGTCCAGCCCGTCGCTGCCCCGCGCAATCACCTGCTCGCCGTCCACGAACCAGCACGCCGTCCCGGGTGTTTCGGGCAAACAGACCGCCTCCGAGACGACCGCCGAGGGTTCCAGCCCGGCGGCGTCGAGGCGCTCGAGCCATTCGACCAGGCGATCTTCGCGAACTGCTGCCACCGGCCACTCGCCGCCGGGGAGCTGACGACCGACGGCGAAATGCATCTCGTCCACGTCCTCGGCGATCTGTTCTTCGAGGGCGAAAGGCGCGGCCTTGATAACCCGGGGCGCGGATCGCATGGGAACCTGGATCCTGGCCAGGATCACGTCCACCGCCGGCACGAGGAGGACCACGCGGCGACCGGCACTCTCGGCGGCTGCCAGCTCGAGCCCGCCCTGACGAACCTGCCCGGTGGGCTGTCCGGATGCGTCCAGCAGCACCCATCGGGCCTTCTCGCCCGCGGCGCCGTTCAGCCGGATTACCAGACTCCCTGTCATGTGCTCACTCGTAGTTGAAGGTCCGCCGTAGCGGCCTCACAACGCCCGACGGATCGCGATCCAGGAGACTGTACATGGTGAACCGTTGGGTGCCAATATCGACCCGGATCCGCAGCTCGAAATATCGGCTGGAAACCGTGAGGTAACTCAGCACGCCCTCGGGCAGGTATTCCGCGATTTCGGAAAGGTCTTCGTAGCCTTCTTCGGGGCGATTCGCGAGCACGCCCTCGGCGTCGCCCGGTGCCACTTCCTCGGACAATGAGAGCAGCACCTCGGGGGTCGCGGTATTGATATTGATCTGCGAACCGCCGGGCAGAGCGGTCAGATGTGGCCGTAGCAGCCGGTAGCTCTCGAGATCCACCTCGCCCAGATAGAACAGTTCGCTGACGCTCGACATGGGCACGTTGGCGGTGCGAAACGGCGGATCGAAACCCAGATACTGGCCATCCTCGGCGCCGTCGGGGAAATTTGCCTGTACGTCCTCGTCCACCCAGTCCGCCGCGAGCCCGGCGATGCGGGGATTGAGTTGCAGCGCCTGCAAGAGCCGCCGGAACTGTTCGATGGCCTCGGGATTCGAGGCCCCATTGCCGTCACGGAGGTTGTTGACGTTGAAGCGGCCCTGGAGATCGAACATCTGTCCCTGGATCGTGCCGCCGGGAAACGGCAGCGGAGGCAGCTGCATGGCCCACTCCTCGCCAGGATGATCATACTGGTTGTCCTCGGCGTCCTCCTTGAGAATGCGCATGGCCCAGCCTTCGGCCCCGAGGGCATACTGGAACGCCTCGTCCTGGGCCAGCAGGCCGCTGGTTCTTCGGAAATCCAGGTCACGTTCCCAGACCAGGTCCGCCGCAAGCACGGTGGCAATGGCGGTGATCAGCATGGCGATCAGAAGCGCCGCGCCGCGCTGCCGTCTGGGCAGACCCCGGATCATAGTCCGATCTCCAAAACGCGGGAGATTCGACCCCAGTCCGGAAAGACCAGCGTAATTTCGATCGCAAGTGGCAGCTGCCAGGGATTGTCCTGGGCGTTGGGCGCCGGCCATTCCTCGAGCCATTCCCGATTGGGGCCGAGAAAGCGCACTTCGACTTCGTCTATGCCCGCAACCAGTTCTTCCTCAACGGCTTCCACCGCGCTGGTATGGCCGAGCACCCGCCATTGCTTGCGAACCAGGATGCCGTCCAGCAGCTCATAGGCCACGCGCTGCTGGGCGCTGCGCGGGAACCCCATCGGATTGGGCCACCCGCCGCGGGTCAGCTCGAGCAGGTCGGTCGTGCGTCCGTCGGCAAGAACCGCCGGGCGAAACCCGTCGCCGAGTTCCTCGCGCACCGGACGGGGCTGGACCTGGCTGACATCGGTCGTGATTCGCCGGATCGCGTACTGGACCTCCCTGGTCCGCTCCATGGCGCCCAGCGCGGCCTCACGCTGGAGGATGATGGCGTCGAGTCCGCCGTAGGCCATCACGCCCATGATGGCGAATATGGTCATGGCCACCAGCAGTTCGAGAAGGGTGAAACCGGACTGCCTGACCATCAGGACTCGTCCTCGGCGGGCTCGCCGTCCTCGCCCGGCACGCGGCCCGGATCAGCACCCGGATCGCCCGGGTTCACCGGCTGGCCCGGCTGGCCTGGCGTCGCCCGCGGATCCTCCGGCGTGCCCTGGACGGCGCCCGCGCCGTCAGGCCAGCCGCCGGAGGTCGCGGCCTGAGCGGGTGGGGTGAGAAATCCGCTCACCGAACGGATGACGTTGTCGGGGCGCTCGGCGAGTGCCACGTCCACATCGACCCGGCGCAGATCCTCCACGCCGGTTTCCGAAACGACGGCCTGCCATCGCCAGCGGGTATTCGCGTACTCCACTTCGCCGTTGAATTCGCTCACCTCAGGAAAGGTCTCCCCGAGCCGGAATTCAGCGATCTGGTTCTGACCGACCCAGCTGGCCAGCGCCGCTTCACGGAGGGCCGTGGCCGTTCGGGTAGTGAGCGCCATCTGTTCGAAAATTGCGATGATCACGAGGCTGACGATGCCCAGGGCGACAATGACCTCCAGCAGGGTAAATCCACGCTCCCGATGAACGCGGGCAATCCGTTTCCGGGGTCGCGTGCCGTCCATGGGTCAGCGTTCCTCCGCTTCCGGATAGAGCAGGTCGATCTGGCCATTTGCCTGACCTTCGATCAGGTAGCGCTCCTGTTCGAATCGCTGCCCGATCCAGAGCTGGAACGGGGTTACCTCACCGCTGGAAAGGATCAGCAGTTGCGGCTCCGGAGCGGCCGTTTTCTCGCCCTCCTCATCGCCGTCCTCCCGCTCCGTACCCTGTGCGTCGGACTCGGTACGCGCGGAATCGAGCACCACTTCCTGCTCTTCGAGGAACAGCTCCATGTACACGTCTTCGGGAAGTTGCCGGGACTTGTACAGATCGTCACCGGAAAGTTCTTCCCAGAAAAAGGATTCCGGGTCGTAGGACAGGAAACGATAGCCCTCGGGATCCAGCCGCAGGCCGAGATCGCGGCCCTGCATGAGCGATTCCTCGCCCGCGAACAGGAGCAGAGCGTGCAGCCGGCGGGCCTCGTCCTCCAGCGGACTTTTGAGACCCACCGATCCGACCGAGAGCAGCGCCACGGCGGACAACACGCCGATCAGCACCACGACGACCAGGACCTCGATCAGAGTAAAGCCCGCAACCGGCCGCGGAAGCGGGCGGCCTGGAACGTTAGCGAACGTTCCAGTTTCCGATGTCGGCATTAATACCCTCGCCGCCAGGCTGTCCGTCCGCACCGAAGGTGAAGATGTCGAACTCGCCCTGCTGCCCCGGATACATGTACTGGTATGGATTGTTCCAGGGATCCATGGGCGCCTTGTCCAGGTAGCCGCCCTGGCGCCAGTTGCGAATGGACGGGTCCGATGGCTGGGTGACGAGGGCCTCGAGTCCCTGCTCGGTGGTCGGATACTTGAAATTGTCCAGCCGATAGAGCTTCAGCGCGCTCTCCACGGCACGGATGTCCTGTCGGGCCCGGTTGACCTGAGCGTCATCGATACGGCTGATGACATTGGGGGCCACGAGCGCGGCGAGAATGCCGAGGATCACGACCACGACCATGATTTCAATGAGGGTGAAGCCGCGCTGTCCGTTGATTGCCGGCGCGTCGACTGTCGTATAGTTCATATTCCCGTTCATATTCCGTTGCAAGCCCTTGATTCCCTCTGGATGGAGCCTCTGCGACAAGAGGGGAATGATATCAGAATGACCTATGGACGCGCGGTTTCGCGGAAAGGTCTCGGCGTTCCCCTCGTGATTGGCGTGGTCTGCCTGGCAATCCTTGCGCTGCCCGATCAGGGGCGGGCGGCGCTGGGGTACGACCGGACCGCCGTGGCGGCCGGGCAGTGGTGGCGGCTGGTGACCGCCCACGTCAGTCATCTGTCTGTCGCCCATGGGCTGATGAACGTCGCCGCTATCGGTCTTCTGGGCTGGCTGTTCCGGGACGATTTCGATGGCTACACCTGGGCCGGAGGATATCTCGTTTCCGCGTTGGCCATCGGTCTGGGCCTGTTCTGGTTTTGGCCCGACGTGGGCTGGTACGTCGGCCTGTCCGGCATACTGCACGGGCTCGGGATCGCGGGCGGCCTGGTCTGGCTGCTGGGCGGCGAGCGGCTGGCCGGCGGGCTGCTTCTTGCCGCACTGGCACTGAAACTGGCGTACGAGGCGATCGGCGGCCCCCTCCCGGGCACGGCGGCGGCCGCGGGCGGCCCGGTGCTGGTCGAATCACACTGGCTCGGCGCGCTCGGTGGACTCGCGGCGGGAGCCGCGGCGGGTTTGCGCCGGCGTCTATAATCTTGCTGCCCGGCGTTACGCGGGCTCGGTCAACCGGGGACTCCCGAAGGAGCGGAGATGGGACTGGCAGCGGTTTTTCCGGGACAGGGGTCTCAGTCGGTCGGCATGCTCGCGGAGTTTCGCGGTCGGCAGGAAGTGGCCGAATGCCTTGGTGCCGCTTCTGAAGTCCTCGGGTATGACCTGGCCGCCCTGATCAGCGACGGCCCCGAGGAACAGCTCAACCAGACGGAGTTCACCCAGCCGGCAATGCTGGTCGCCGGTGTGGCGACGTGGCGGGCCTGGCTGGCGGAGGGCGGCGCTGCGGCGACGGTGATGGCCGGACACAGTCTTGGCGAATATTCGGCCCTCGTTTGTGCGGAGGCGCTGGATTTTGCCGATGCGGTCAGCCTGGTTCGCCTGCGCGGGCAGCTCATGCAGTCGGCGGTGCCCGCGGGCGAGGGCGCGATGGCGGCCGTACTGGGCCTGGAGGATGCGGTCGTCATCGAGGTTTGCGCCAATGCAGCCGGCGACGATGTGGTCGAGGCCGTCAATTTCAATGCGCCCGGACAGGTGGTCATTGCGGGATCGGCCGAGGCGGTCACCCGGGCTGTGGACGCTGCCCGTGACGCCGGGGCACGCAAGGCGCTGCCCCTGCCGGTCAGCGTGCCGTCCCACTGCCGCCTGATGATCCCGGCCGCGGAGGCGCTGGAAGAGGCGCTGGCGGCCGTGGAAATCCGGCCGCCGGCGATTCCGGTGGTTCACAACGTGGACGCGGACACCCACAACGAGCCCGAATCGATTCGCGCGGCGCTGGCCGCCCAGGTGCACCGGCCCGTGCGCTGGGTGGATTGCGTGCGCAACATGGCAAGGCGGGGCGCCACGCTGTTCATCGAGCCGGGGCCCGGCAAGGTGCTTTCCGGCCTGGGGCGCCGAATCGATCGCGAACGGGTATTTGCGCCGGTGTTTGACGCCGCGAGCCTGGAAAAGGCGAGAGAACAGGCTCTGGCCGCGGCCGGCGGCTGACTGAGAGATTTCGTCCGCAAGGGGAGTCACGCATGTTCCGCGACTGGAGCTTCGAAAACGATGTGGCCTGGGTCACGGGGGCATCGCGGGGAATCGGCGCTGCGATCGCCGACGCCCTGGCCGCCGCGGGGGCCAGGGTGATAGGGACCGCGACCACCGACGCCGGGGCGGCGGCAATTTCCGAGCGTCTGCAGCCTCACGGCGGGCGTGGGATGTGCCTGGATGTCACCGATCGCGAGGCGGTCGCCGCCGCGGCAAAGGAGATTGGCGGCGTGGAAGGTCCGGTGACCATCCTGGTGAATAATGCCGGCATTACCCGGGATAATCTGCTGTTGCGCATGAAGGATGATGAATGGGATCAGGTGCTCGCCACGAACCTGACCGCGATCAGCGTGACCTCGCGAGCCTGTCTGCGGGGCATGATGAAGGCCCGCCGGGGGCGAATCATCAACGTGGGCTCGGTGGTCGGGCTCATGGGCAATCCAGGGCAGAGCAACTACTGCGCCGCCAAGGCGGGGCTGGTGGGCTTTAGTCGATCACTGGCGCGGGAGGTCGGCTCGCGGGGCATTACGGTCAATACCGTGGCCCCCGGCTTCATCGAAACCGACATGACCCGCGCTCTCGGCGACGAGCAGAGAAAGCACCTCGAGGACGGTATTCCACTGCAGCGTCTGGGGGATGTTTCGGACATTGCCGCCGCCGTGGTCTTCCTGGCCTCCCCCGGCGGGGCGTACATTACCGGCGAGGTCATCAACGTCAACGGCGGAATGTACATGGGCTAGCTGAGCGGGGCGCGTCTTGTAGATTACCCGCCGGTAATCCACAATACCGGCGCGGCGGCCCCGCGGGGCCTCGCTGCACTACGAACGACTGAGGAAAATCAAACGATGAGTAGCATCGAGGATCAGGTAAAGGCGATCGTTGCCGAGCAACTCGGCGTCAAGGAAGAGGAGGTGACCAAGGATGCGTCGTTCGTTGACGATCTGGGCGCGGACTCGCTGGATACCGTCGAACTCGTGATGGCCCTGGAAGAGGCCTTCGAGTGCGAGATTCCGGACGAAGAGGCCGAGAA
>JARFQW010000086.1 GCA_029287575.1 Gammaproteobacteria bacterium
GGGTTGACGCCCGCGCGCTCGCCCGCCGCGCGGGCATTCAGCCCGAGCGCCTGGAGCGCCCGGAGGCCCGCCTGCCCGTGGAGAAGATCCGGGTACTGTGGGAATTCGCCGCCGAGGCGGTCGGGGATCCGGCGTTCGGCCTGAGAATCGGCGCCGCGTATAGCCCCGCCGCATCCCAGGCGCTGGGTTTCGCCCAGCTCGCGAGCCCGAACCTCCGCAGGGCAATCCAGCTGCTGATCCAGTATCACGCCGTGCTGGATACCAACTTTCGGCCGGTGTTTCTCGAAGGTCCCGAAGAAGGTGTCGTGCGGATGGGGACCTCGTCGCTCACCGGCGATACCCTGCCCGAACTGACCGACGCCATCATGGCCGCAACCGTGACCATGACGCGGCTGATGAAGGGGCCGGGCTTTACGCCGGTTCGCGTGTCGTTCAAGCACCGGTCGCCGGCCGACCGGCGCCCCTACGACAATTATTTCACGTGTCCCGTGTCGTTCTCCGACGAGCGCAACGCCGTCACGTTCAGCAATGCCTCGCTGGACGAGCCGTTGCCTCACGGGAATCGAGAGCTGGCCATGGAGCAGGAGCGGATCATCGAGCGCTACCTGGAGACGCTGTCCGGTGGTGCGGTCACTCTCCGGGTCCGCGAGCATCTGGTCAGGGGACTGCAGAACGGCGCGCCGTCGGAGGAGGAGATCGCCCGCCAGCTGGCGCGCAGCGTCAGCAGCCTGCAGCGGGATCTGCGGGCGGAGGGCACCAACTATCGGCAACTCCTCACGAAGATTCGTCAGGACATTGCCGAGCGCATGCTGGCCGAGGAGCGCCTGTCGATCGCCCAGGTCGCGTTTATGACCGGCTACGGGGATCAGAGCGCATTCAGCCGCGCGTTCAAGACCTGGACCGGCGTCACGCCGTCGGAGTATCGGCGCGTCAGGGCGGCCGGCTGACGCGGATCGGGAACGCCGGGTCGCAGCGGTCCGGTTTCGGGAGCACGAAATGGACATGGCCCATCGACGCATCGGCCCGCGCAAGACCATTGCGCTGGTCGCCCACGACCATCGCAAGGCGCAGCTGCTGGCCTGGGCCCGGGCCCGGCGGGACCGTCTCGAAAGCCACCAGCTCATCGGGACGGGGACTACCGGAATTATGCTGGCCCGGGCGACAGGGCTCGAAGTCGACAGCCTGATGAGCGGTCCCCTGGGCGGCGATCAACAGCTGGGCGCGCGGATAGCCGAAGGCCGGGTCGATGTCCTCATCTTCTTCTGGGACCCGCTGGAGGCCGTCCCGCACGACCCGGACGTCAAGGCGCTGCTGCGCCTGGCGACGGTCTGGAACATTCCCGTGGCCTGCAATCCCGCGAGCGCGGACTTTCTGATCGAGTCGCCGCTCATGGCCGGCACGTACGACACGCAGGTGCCCGACTACGAGGCATATTTCGCCGAGCGCATACGCGACCTCTAGGCTCGCGGACCCTCTCAGCGTTTTGCCGCCCGCCTCGCCTCCCCCGCGACAGGGCAATAACTGGTCGATTCATCCGGAAACACCACCTTCCTGATGCCGTCCGGCGAGCCCATTCTGACGGAGCAGCCGGTCATCCGGCCGGCCGCGGGTTTCGGCAAGGAGGCTGAACATGAAACGACTCTCAGTGGGCCGGGTCCTGGTGACTCTGGCGGCCCTGTGCGGCGCGGAGACGGCCCTCGCGGCTCCCGCCATTGTGTCCTGTCACGGGTGTACGGATTCCCAGGCCAGAAGGGCGGCCAGCGCCCAGGTTCCGATGTCGGCCAGGGCGGGGATATACGACGTGTATGTAGTCAATAGTCCGGCGCGCAGGCTGCTCCGCTTCCGGGTCACCGCCGAACGTGAGCCGGGCATGCGCCACAACTACGTGCGCAGCGCGACGCCGGCTTCGAGCTACAGAAACGCCTTCGAGGACTGGGTATCGGCATGGCACGGGATACGCAGCGAGCTCAAGGCCGGTGTCCGGCTGCCGGCCGACTTTCCGGTGGCCTCGGTGACAGAAGTTTTCATGAGTCGCTCCCAGGAACGCAAGGTGACTCGGGCTCTGAACCGGGACCTGTTCGTTCTGATCGGCGGCCTGGCCGGGTCGGCGCTACAGACCGTCGGAGAGGCAGTGTTCAGCGCCCGGGTGTTTGCCACCGTCCGCTTCCCGGACGGCACGACCGCAATATTCGACATTGTCGGCGTGGACCCCCTGGACAGCGACTTCGAGATGCTCAGATTCGAATACCGTAAAGGCTCTGCCCGGGATTCGGAAGGCAACGCGGTTCCGGACCGCGTGAGCGCATTCGACAATCACGAGGGCACCTATCGGATGCGGGGCAATCTCGACCGGCTGATACAGATGATCCGACTCTTCGATGTCTCGATACGCGAGGAGCCGAAGCTGCCGGCGACCGTGGTCTGCGTGCGAACTGCGGCCGAGCGATATTGCTGGGTCAGAAAACCCTGACCGGGCGGCCGGGCGGCCCTGTGCCGCCCGGCGCATTCGCGACCCGGCGGGAGCGACACGTGACGGACACGGTTGCCGAAACACGCGGGTCAATCCGCAGGAGCCAGCTTACAGGGGGAGTGCGTTCGTGGAGATCAATGCCGTTGTCCTGGGCCGGATGATTGTATTACTGGCCCTTGTACTGGCCATTGCGGGAGCCCGGGCAGGCTGGCGCATGGCCAGGCGCAGGGGTCTCAGCGCCGGCTACGTCGCGCTGACTGCGCTGGTTCTGGGTTTGCTGCCACCGCTGAATCTGGTTTATCTGCTGGTTCTCCGGCGACGCCATCGGATCGGCGACCCATAGAATGAACAATGCGAGTTTCGATCCGGTGTCCGCGGGCGGTACAATTATCTCCTGATTCAGACGCAGGGGCGGGGTCCACGGTGGCAAAAATACGTGCAGGGCGACTGGAAATCGCCAGCTGGGTGGTAGGGCTTGCGCTGCTGGCCTTCGTCTCAGCGGCGCTGATCCACAGGTGGACAGGGCACAACGATTCCATCGATGCGTTCCGGGAGGCACAGCGGCAGTTCCAGGCGCAGGCGCCCGTAACGCTTGCCGCGGGCGGAACCAAGTCTGACGGTGCCGCGGAGGCGCGGGAGGCGCTGGCCGTCAACGCCGCGGCAGCTCATGACACGACTCCCGCGATCCGGCTGGCGTCGCTCAATGACGATGGCCCCGCCGCTGCCGCCACCGCGGAGGCCGCCGCGTCTCTGGGGATGAGCCGCAGCCTGGATGTCGGGACGGAGGTGGATACCAGCCTGTGGTCCGAAGCGCGGATCAAGGGGTACGAGGAAAGCCTGACCGCCGACTTGAGTGCGCCCTCGGCGCTGCTGCACATACCGTCGATCGACCTGACGGTGCCCGTGCTGGAGGGCGTGGACGAGGTGTCCCTGAACCGCGGTGTCGGCCGCATTCCGGGCACCGCACGGGTCGGCGGGCAGGGCAATCTCGGCATCGCCGGCCATCGAGACGGGTATTTCCGGCGCCTGAAAGACATCGGTCCTGGCAGCCGGCTGGAGCTCGAGACGCTCTCGGGCCGCCAGACCTACACCGTGTCGGATATCTGGATCGTGAAGCCCTCCGATGTCCACGTGCTGAAGCCCACGGAAGAAAACAGCATCACGCTGGTGACCTGCTATCCCTTCTACTTCGTGGGCCATGCCCCGGAACGCTACATCGTGCGCGCGACGCTGGACTGACAGACGTTTCGCAAGTCCCCGGGATGAGACGGAGGTCCTTGACGAAACGGAAAGTGTTGGTTTTCGGTCGCGAAATGGACTTATACTGGCGAAGTCGCCTGTCTAAACAACAGGCTAGCGCAATAGAAACAGAAAGAGGGGATTCGATGATCCGGAAAATCATGATCGCGGCGCTTGGCGCCCTCACCCTCGGTGCGGCGTTGCCCGCGTCGGCCCAGGAGGCGGTTCGTGTCGTCGACCAGGAAATCGAGCGGGCGGCCCTCGAGGTTGTCCAGGTTCGCGGCAACCTGCTCACCGCTCGCCGGGAAGGCGTAGCCGGCCGGCAGGCATACAGGATTCCGTTTGACGTGCCGATTTCCGTGGACGGCGAGGAAATGCGGCTGCAGGACCTCAAGCCCGGCCAGAAGGTTCGGCTGTACGTCACGCGCACCGAGGAAGGCTGGGTGATTGTGAACCCGGCTGACGTCACCGTCGAAGAAGAGGTGGTTGTCGTGGAGCCTGCCCCTGCCCCGGTGTACACGCCGGAGCCGGAGCCTGTGATGCTGCCCTCGACCGCCGGTCCGCTGCCGCTGCTTGCGGTGCTCGGCCTGTTCTTCACGGGTCTGGGCGCGAGTCTCTCGCTGCGGCGCCGCCGCTGATCGAGACGGCTCCTGGTCGAGCTGAAGACCACGGCCCGCAGCGCCACGCTGCGGGCCGTTTTCGTTTCGCGTCCGGGCGGCATTCATGGGCAGTGAGCGCAGGTTAACCGACGGGGTCAACGAGGCGGGTGACGGACCGCTTCGGCGGCGCGTATTCGACGTGATTTTCCTGTCGGACTCGAAGGCCAGCAAGGCGTTCGATGTGCTGTTGATCCTGGCCATTCTTAGCAGCGTTGCCGTGCTCATGGCGGAGACGGTACCCGAAGTTCAGGCCCGCTACGGTGCCGAGCTGAAAAGGATCGAGTGGGCTTTCACGCTGCTCTTCACGACCGAATACGTCATCCGCCTGTGGTGCGTCCACAGGCCACTCGTCTACGCCCGCAGCTTCTACGGTCTGGTCGATCTGGCGGCGGTGATTCCCACCTGGCTGGAGCTGCTCGTGGCCGGCTCCGGGGGCTTCCTGATCGTACGGATGATCCGGATCCTCCGGGTATTCCGTATTCTCAAACTGTCACGATACGTGCACGAGGCGGCCACGCTTCGCCTCGCCCTGCGTCAGAGTCTCCAGAAGATTCTCGTGTTTCTGTTCGCGGTGGTCGTATTCGTCTCGATTTTCGGCGCTCTGATGTTCTTCGTGGAAGGCCCGGAAAACGGTTTTCGCAGCATGCCCGCCAGTGTTTACTGGGCCATCGTGACCCTGACGACCGTGGGCTACGGTGATGTGGTCCCGGTTACCGGGCTGGGCAAGGCGATCGCCTCGATGGTCATGGTTCTGGGTTACGGGATTATCGCCGTGCCCACCGGAATCTACGCAGCGGAACTCAGGAACATCTCCGTGCACAGGCGGCAGGCCATCACCTGCGGGGAATGCGCTCGCAGCGGGCACGAGGAGGATTCCCGGTTCTGCCGCTACTGCGGCGCCAGGCTGCCGTCGGGTGAAATCTACGTGCCGCCTCAGTCCGAGCGAAGCTCCGAACGGATCACGGCCCCGGAGTCCGGCCGGAAATAGGTTCCGAACAGGCGGTCGGCAATCGGGTAGGTAATGTTGAAGTTGGCATGCTGCATCAGTGACGGGTCGTGGTGATATTGGTGCAGCTGGCGCAGCCGGCGTATCCCGGGCAGGCGGGAGCAAAGCGAGTCGGGCGGTGTGTGGTAGGCGAAGTGCAGCCACTCGTAGTTGAGAAAATAGCCGACCGCCGTGATGACGAAGAGCCATGCGGTGTTGGCGCTCAGCAGCCAGGCAATGGCGAGGCCGGCCGGCAGGGCAAACGCGCCCACGAAAAAAACCAGCAGTACCGGTGGAAAAAGGACGGCCTTGTAGTCGCGCGGCGAATCGAAGGACATGGCGTGACGGGTGAAGAAACGGTGGTGCTGAAGCGTATGCCGGCGGAACACCAGGCCCAGCCCCGGGGTGCGGTGATGCATGGGTCCGCGGTGGCCGATGTACTCCACGAGATTTGCGTACAGAAACGTCAACGGCACGGTCAGCCACTCCAGCGGCCGGACCGCGTCGAGGCTCGCGAGACCCAGTCCCATGATGGCCAGGCACACAAAGCTCGTGAACGCCAGATGCAGTCCGCCCCGGTATCCCGGGGAGATCTCGGTGGCCCGGTAGCGATCCCGCCACGCCGCCACGTTCGCAGCCGTATCGGGCGGGGGCGTTGCGGTCACAGCCGGTAGGGCAGATGGCTCCTGATCGTGCCCGGGTCCTCGGTCGCGAGGTTCTTGCCGATTTCAGCGGATAGCCGGCTTCGGGTGGCCGGATTCAGACCGTGCCGCAGATGGCCAAGGAATTTCGGATCGGCCACCAGTACGAGACGGCTGAAACGATTGCGCTGCCGGGCCCGGTCGAGCCGTTCGGCCACGCGCTTGGCGAAGCGGATACTTCGCTGTTCACCGGGACTGACGGCACTCCCCATGGCGTGCCGGCCCTTGCCGTTGCTGTCAAAGGCCCGTCCCGGCCTGTCTGAGTTGATATCGCCCGGTCTGAGCCGGGCCCCGGGATCGTCGAACTCCGAGAC
>JARFQW010000096.1 GCA_029287575.1 Gammaproteobacteria bacterium
GCACCCGGCTGATCAACGCCTTCAATGCGGTGGAGCTGACGACGCCGGGCGCCAACGACGTGTCGGCCAACGGAGCGACCCGAATCTGCTTCACACAGGGCAGCCACGGCTCCCAGGCCGATCCCAGTGCGAGCCCCGCGGCCACTGTGGAGATGGCCACCGAGACCGTCAGCTTCGGGGGCAGCCTCGGGACGGTCCTGCCCATCAGCGACCCGTCGGTGATCGGCAGCTTCGAAGCCGGCGACTGCCAGGCACCGGACCGGCCGCGGGAGAACGAGCCGCAGTAACCCGGAACGAATCACAGGCAGTTACAGGGCGGCTCCGGCCGCCCTTTTTTTGCCTGGCCGGAATTACCGGTCAACGCGAGCCGGGCCGAGCTCGGCGGGCAGTGGGGCCAACGGGGTTTGCGCCGCGAATCACTCCGCAGCGTCATGTGCTTGGGTTAGCATACGAACCCCATGAGCGACTCTCGATCCCCCGAACCCAGTGCCGCCGAGAAGCCCCGGAAGGGATTTTTCCGCCGGCTTCGCGAACGTCTGAACCAGGGTGAATCCTGGCTCACCTACGACCTGGCTCATCTCCTGCCGGGGGGCAAGCCCGACGAGGCCTTTATCGAGGAAATGGAAACCCGCTTGCTGACCGGCGACGTGGGTGTCGATGCCACCGAGGAGATCATCGGCAGCCTCGAGCGCAAGCTCTGGCGGGACGAACTCAAGGACACCCGGGCGGTGGTCGCGACCATCCGGGAATCGCTCCTGGAAATCCTCGCCCCCTGCGAGCAGCCGCTGGTTGTGCCGGAGGCCCCAAGACCCTGGGTGATCCTGGTGGTGGGCGTCAATGGCGCGGGCAAGACCACCACCATCGGCAAGATCGCCCGGCGCCTGGGTGGACAGGGCCATTCGGTCCTGATCGCGGCGGGGGACACGTTCCGCGCCGCCGCCGTGGAGCAGCTACAGGTCTGGGGGCAGCGCAACGACGTACCGGTCATTGCCCAGCAGGCGGGGGCCGATCCGGCCGCCGTGGTGTTCGATGCCGTCCAGTCTGCCCAGGCGCGGCAGATCGACGTGGTCATCGCCGACACGGCGGGGCGCCTGCACACCCAGGAAAACCTCATGGAGGAACTTGCCAAGGTGAAGCGGGTGATCGGAAAACTCGATCCCCGGGCACCCCATGAGATCCTGCTGGTACTGGACGGATCCACCGGCCAGAACGCCCTGATTCAGGCCCGCCGCTTCAACGAGGCGGTCGGTGTTACCGGAGTCGCCATCACCAAGCTGGACGGGTCGGCCAAGGGCGGCAGCCTGGTGGCGGTGGCCAAGGAACTGCGGGTGCCGATCCGGTTTATCGGCATCGGCGAGAGCGTCGAAGACCTCGACGTGTTCGAGGCCGGTCCGTTCCTCGACGCGCTGATGGAAGGCACCGGAGCCGGCACCGGGTGATTCGTTTCCAGCAGGTATCGAAGCGGTATCCGGGCAGCGGCGATGCGCTGTCGGAGCTGACCCTCGAGGTGGATGCCGGGGAGATGGTGTTTCTGACCGGCCACTCGGGGGCGGGCAAAAGCACGCTGCTGAAGCTCATCGCCCTGATCGAACGGCCGACCCGGGGCCAGGTGCTGATCAACAACCGCAACACCAGCGGCGTCTCCCGCCGGGCCATACCGGGGTTCCGCCGCGACCTGGGCATAGTCTTTCAGGATCACAAGCTGCTGCAGGACCGGACCGTGTTCGACAACGTCGGCCTGCCGCTCGTGATCGCCGGCCTGCGCCGGAAGGAGGTGGGCAAGCGGGTGCGGGCCGCCCTCGACCAGGTGGGCCTCCTGGACAAGGAGGGCAGCATGCCGCTGGCCCTGTCCACCGGCGAACAGCAGCGCATCGGTATCGCACGGGCGGTGGTCGCCAAGCCGCCGCTGGTCATTGCCGATGAGCCGACGGGCAACCTGGACCCGGATCTGTCGCTCGAAATCATGAATCTGTTCTGCCGTTTCAACGAGGTGGGCACTACCATTCTGATCGCCAGTCATGACCTCGCCCTGATCGAACGGCTGGGACGGCGGCGCGTAGAACTCAAGGATGGCCGCCTCGCGGCCGACAGTCATGGTCCGTCCCCAGGCCACGCGTAAGCGCCCGCCCGCACCGAAGCGGGACCGCGGCGCGCGGCCGAATCGGCGCCGGGCGCCGCGGAAGGCGAGGGAACCCCGGACCGGTTCGGGCGGCATCGTCACCTGGCTGTCGCGGCATGCGCAGAGCCTCGTGGGATCCCTCGGCCGACTGGCGCGGCATCCGCTGAACACGGGTATGACCATGGCGGTCATCGGCATCGCGCTGGCCCTGCCCGCCCTGCTCCACCTGTCGGTGACCAACATCCGCGCGCTGTCGGGGCAGTGGCGGGATTCGGTGGAATTGTCGGTGTACCTGGAACACGGCCGCAGCGAAGACGAGGCCCGCTCCCTGGCCGCCGCACTGGAAAGGCGCCCGGATGTCATGGAAACCCAGGTCGTTACGGCCGACGAGGCGCTGGGCCAGTTTCGGGCGGCGTCGGGATTCGGGCCGGCGCTGGATGCGCTCGAAGACAACCCCCTGCCCCACCTGGTGACGGTCAGGCCTGAGGAAAACCACACGACGGCCGACGCGGTGGCAGCGCTGGCGGCCGTCGCCGGGGACATGGCCGGCGTGGCCGAAGTGCGGGCAGACACCGACTGGGTCCGCCGGCTGCACGGGATGCTGGACGTGGGCCGGCGGCTGGTCATGCTCGCCGTGATCGTGCTGGCCGTATCGATCCTGCTGATCGTCGGCAATACGATCCGTCTGGATATCCAGAACCGCAGCCAGGAGATCGAGGTCCAGAAGCTGGTGGGCGCATCGAACGGCTTTATCCGCAGGCCGTTTCTCTACTCCGGCGCCTGGTACGGACTCGGCGGCGGTCTGCTCGCCCTGGGCATCGTCCAGGCGGCACTCTGGGCCCTCTCCGGTCCGGTGGCCCGGCTTGCCGGCCTCTACGGCAGCGACTTTCGCCTGGCCGGCCTCAAGCCCGAGGATGCCCTGCTGCTGGTCGGCGGGGGCGCAGCCCTCGGCTGGCTGGGCTCGGGCATTGCGGCGGCGCGGAACATGCGCCGGATCGAGCCCGGCCGAAGCGAATAGCCCCCGGAGGGGCACGGCACCCGAATCGCCGCCTCTACAGCACCCGGGGATCCCGAACCGGCCCGGAATCCGCCGGCCAAGCGGATCGGGCGGGGTGTTGTCCCGTTCCGGCCGCCGTTGGCAAACCTTACTGACCGAAAAAGACAATAATTCTGCAACAATATGATTAAATTGAACTAAATTTTTGATTAATTAGCGAAATGGCGGGGAACTCAGGCCCTGGTTAGCACTCTAAACGGGCGAGTGCTAAACTTCAGGGCGTCTAGGGAGGTGCCTGACAATATGACGACTGCTGTGATTTCACATCGCGGCGACGGGGTCCTTGCGGGCCCGGTCGGCAACCTGGATTCCTACATCCAGGCCGTGTCCACGATTCCCGTGCTGAGCAAGGAGCAGGAGGTCGACCTGGCCAACCGCTTCCGCCAGGAGGATGACCTGGATGCGGCCAGACAGCTCGTGCTGTCCCATCTGCGCTTCGTGGTTCACGTGGCCCGGGGCTACTCCGGCTACGGCCTGCAGCTCGGCGACCTGATCCAGGAGGGCAACGTGGGCCTCGTGCAGGCCGTCGAGCGCTTCGACCCCTACGCCGGCACCAAGCTCTCGACCTACGCGGCGTACTGGATCCGCGCCTACGTCCTGAAGTTCCTGCTCGACAACATCCGCATGGTGCGGCTCGGCACGACCCGCGCGCAGCGGAAGCTCTTCTTCCGCCTCAACAAGGAGAAGCACGCCCTGGAGCGCCAGGGGTTCGAAATCGAACCGAAGCTCCTGGCGGAACGCCTCGATGTCACGGA
>JARFQW010000098.1 GCA_029287575.1 Gammaproteobacteria bacterium
GAACGCGAAAAGCAGCGCCTGGGGTTCACTGACCCGCCCCCTCGGAAGCGGCCGGCCGCGGGTGCGGCGCATGACGGCATCGATCCGTGAATCGAGAACGTGATTAATGGCGGCGGCGGAGGCCGCCGACAGCCCGATGCCCGCGGTGGCCAGCACGAGCACGTCCAGCGGAACCATGCCCGGAACGGCGAGGAACATGCCGACGATGGCCGTAAAGACAATCAACGAAACCACCCGGAGCTTGCAAAGCCCCAGATAATCTCCCAGCCGGCTCGTGAGCGTGGCGCCCAGACCGGCCGTTTGTGCTTCAGTTCGCACGCAAGGCCACCTTGTTCAGGTTGACAAGACTCAAAAGCAGCAGGGCCGCCATCCCGTTGTGGGCGGTTGCCAGCGGCAACGGCAGACTCAATTTCACTATGGCGATCCCGATGGCAATCTGCGCCGCGAGTGTCACGCCGACGAAGATCGCCGCCTTTTCGAGGGCCGGTGTTCCGGAACGTCTTCGGAACGCCATGGCTGCCCAGCCCACGATCAGGAGCGTCACGACTGCGCCGACCCGGTGCGTGACGTGAATCGCTACCCGAGCCGAATTGTGAAGCACGCCGCCCTCATAGTCGATCCCCAAACCGTGCCAGGGCTTGAATCCGGTCTCGAAGTCCATGTCGGGAACCCAGCGGGTCTGGCAGGTCGGAAAATCCGGGCATGCCAGCGCCGCGTAGTTGGTGCTCACCCAGCCGCCGAGCGCGATCTGGGTGACGGTCACCAGAAGCGCAAGCACCCCGAGAAACCGCAAGCCGCCCAGTACCCACGGCTCACTGCTTCGGTCAGGCAGGGCCAGCCAGCCGAGCAGGGCCAGCGTGGTCATGCCCCCCATCAGGTGGGCCATGACGATCAGCGGTTTGAGCAGCAGGGTGACGGTCCACATGCCGAGCAACGCCTGAAAAACGATCAGCGCGCACAGGAACAGGGGGAGAAACACCGGCTGGCCTGGGGCCCGACGGTTGCGAACCGCCATGACGCCCAGCGCGAACACGAGCAGGCCGAGGACACCGGCGGCATACCGGTGGATCATTTCGCGCCACGCCTTGCCGCTCTCCAGCGGGCGCTCGGGAAAGGCCGCGGACGCCGCCTGCGCAGCCTCGCCACCCGGAACGAGGAGTTGTCCGTAGCAACCGGGCCAGTCAGGGCACCCGAGGCCGGCATCCGTCAGCCGCACCCAGGCGCCCAGGACGACGACGATCAGGCACAGGATCAGCGCCACCCGGGCGAGGTTGCGAAACCGCCGGATGGCGTCGAGATGCGCTGGCTGCCGGGGCCACGGTGGATTCGTCGCGTCGCCGGAGGCGGCAGAGATACTGTCGTGTTGCTGGGTCACCATATTCCGTCCAGTCGCTGTCAGCCGATCCGGCTGATGCGCAATAGTTTCTTGAGGTCCTCGTACATGCCCTTGGCGTCCGCTTCGAGATCAAAGCGCATCATCAGGTTGCCCAGGGGATCCACGACAAAAATGCCTGTCCCGTCCGGGCGGGCCGCGGCGGGCAGGGCCGCCGCGAGGACTTCCGCCGAGTCGCTGCCCTGAGGCAGAACGACCAGTTCGGGGTACTCGGTGGCGAGAAATCCGGCGTCGGGCATCGGGCCGCGCGGCAGCAGCACGGTCTCCACCCGGGCGCCTCGCCGACCCAGCGCCGTATCGGTCTGGCGCATGCGGTACAAGGCCTGCTCGCAGTCTTCCGCGCAGGCGCCGGGACTGACGTACAACAGGCTCCAGTGGCCGTGGAAAACGTCATCTGCGCTGTCTGCTTCGGCCGCGGACAGCGGCACCGGGGGATCGATCAGCTCGCCGTGCACGGCGAGCTCTCCCGGCCGCCAGTCGCTGTGGAAGTACAGCAACCATGCGGCCAGCAGCGGCCCGAAGAACAGGAGCGCCAGAATGATCGCCTGCCAGGGCGCGCGGCGAGTGTCGTCGGTTGCTTCAGTCATATGTTCGTTTTCGAAGGTTGACCACAATCCAGATGATGACCAGGGTCAGCGCCAGGGCGAACCACTGCACCGCGTAACCCAGATGTCGCTCCGGGCCGATTTCCATCGGTTTCCACTGGCGCGCGTAGCCGTCGGGCTGATCGTCGTCCAGCAATATCATTCCCGGCACGAGGTCCAGGCCTGTTTCCCTGGCTATCTCCTCGAGCGTCGGGAACTGCATGACCATCGGCCATTCCTGCGGCAGCGGTTCGGCCGCAAGGGCGAGGCCCGCGCGGGGCAGATGATCCATGCGGCCGGTCACCGAGCGCGGGTTTCCGCCAACGGCGACGTCCGGCAGCGCGCCTTTTCCGAACGTCTTCGGAATCCAGCCTCGATTGACCAGGACCGCGCCTGATTCCGTGACCAATGGGGTCAGCACAAAGTAGCCCGCCTTTCCCTCCCGGGTCATGTTGTCGATCAGTATCTGCCGGTCGGTCAGGAAACGGCCCTCGGACCGGACCCGTGTATAACGGGAATGCGTATCCAGACCTCCTGACAGCGCGGTTGCTGTCTGGTCTCCCGCCGCGAAACTGGCCAGGAGGGACTGCTTCTGGTCAGCCCGGTCGAGCTGCCACCAGCCCAGCCAGAGCAACAGCGGAAGCAGAGCCAGCACGGCCAGGGTCGGCCACAGTCCCGGACGAAATGTCCGCTCGGCAAACCAGGCGACCACGCTATACTCCCCGCCTCACCAAATCCGGGACCTTTCGATGTCGTTTACGAAGCTGCTCATCCTTCTCATTTTCCTGGGCATCCTGGTGAGCCTCGCTTCGGGTCTCGTTTTCCTCTTCAAGGACCGGGACGACCAGAAACGCACCGTCAAGGCGCTGACATGGCGAATCGGCCTGTCGGTCGGGCTGTTCCTGCTGCTGCTGTTGCTCAATGCGCTCGGGATTATCGAGCCCGGGAAAATCTAGCGTCGGGCCGGGCCCGGAGGCGGGAAGCAAAACGGCGCTGCCCGAAGACAGCGCCGTGTGCCGCCGGATGATCCGGGATCAGAGCCAGTAGACGAAAATGTAGAGTCCCAGCCAAACCACGTCGACAAAGTGCCAGTACCAGGCAACGCCCTCGAATGCGAAGTGATGCGAGGGCGTGAAATGGCCCTTGAGAACTCGTATCCAGATCACGGTGAGCATGATCGCGCCCAGCGTCACGTGCATGCCGTGGAACCCGGTGAGCATGAAGAACGTGCTGCCATAGATACCCGTGGACAGCTTCAGGTTCATCGCGTGATAGGCGTGGTAGTACTCGTATGCCTGCAGGCCCACGAAGATAAAGCCGAGGGACAGTGTCGCGAACAGCATCCACGCCGTCAGGCTGCGATTGTTCTCCTTGAGCGCGTGGTGGGCGATCGTGATCGTCACCCCCGACGTCAGCAGAATCAGGGTGTTTATCAGGGGCAGCCCGGTGGCCGCCATGACCTGATAATCGCCGCCCAGGGCATTCGGCCCGTTGGTCGGCCATTCCGCGGAGAACTCGGGGTAAAGGAACAGGTGGGTGAAGAAATTGTTGCCCTCGCCGCCGAGCCAGGGGATCGCCATCTGGCGGGCGTAGAAGAGCGCCCCGAAGAAGGCCGCGAAGAACATCACCTCCGAGATGATGAACCAGGTCATGCCCATCCGGAACGAGCGGTCCTCGGCCAGGTTGTACATGCCGGCTTCGCTCTCGCTGATGACGTTTCCGAACCAGCCGACCATCATGAACAGCACGACGGCAACACCGATCCACGCCACCCATGAGCCGAAGCCGGCGCCGTTGAGGGCCGTGGAAACCCCGAACATCAGCAGGAAAAGGCCGATGGCGCCCACGAATGGCCAGTTGCTGGAGTGAGGGACGTAATAGCCGTGAGTCTGATCCATCTCTTATCCCCGAAGTTTTCTCTGTCGGATCGCCGCGTGCCGGTCTAGCGGGCCGCGAGCTTGTCTATGGCAAAAAAAGTATACGAGAGCGTAATCGTATCCACGTAGTCCGGCAGGTCCGGATCGACGATGAAGGTGACCGGCATGGGTTTGCCCTCCCCGCCGGCGAACTCCTGACGCTCGAAGCAGAAACACTCCGTTTTCTGGAAGTATTTGGCAACCGATCCCGGTGCCACGCTCGGAACCGCCTGACCCACCCGGTCTTCCGGACGCAGGTTCCGGGCCCAGAATTCCGTGGTGTACATCTGGCCCGGGTGCACGGTCATCCGGCTCACCACCGGTCGAAACTCCCAGGGCGCGCCCTGGTTCAGCGACGCGATGAACTCGATTTCCACCGTCCTGGTGAGGTCCGGCTCCGAGGCGACGACGGTCGCGGCCTGGTTATCGGTGCGCCCGCCAAGCCCCGTGATCTCGCAGAACACGTCGTAGAGCGGGACGAGCAGGTAGCCGAACCCGAACATGCCCACGGTGAGCAACACCAGTTTGCCGACGAGACGGCGATCGGGTTGTGTCCTGTCGATCATCCGGTTCCGTGCCCTAGCCCTGACTGCGCTCGGCCATCAGGAGAATGAAGCCGCCGTAGACCGCAAGCGCGGCCACGGCGAGGATCACCGCCGTTCGGACCGCCTGGCCGCGGCGGGCTGCCACGGGATCCGCTGCCGGTTCGCCCGCCGGCCCCTCGGAGAGGGACCGATCTGGCAGATGTTCGTCGATCACGGACATCAGCGGACTACTTCACGACCGGCGGCGTATCAAAGGTGTGATGCGGCGCCGGCGAGGGCACCGTCCACTCCAGGCCCTGAGCGCCTTCCCAGACCTGTGCAGTGGCCTTCTTCCCGCCCCGCGCGCACTTGTAGATGTTCCAGGCGAACAGCAGCTGGGACACGCCGAAAACGAAGGCGCCGACAGACGCGATCATGTTGAAGTCGGCGAACTGCGTGGCGTAGTCGGGGATACGGCGCGGCATGCCCGCGAGGCCGACGAAATGCATGGGGAAGAACGTCAGGTTGACGGAGATGGCGGATATCCAGAAGTGCAGCTTGCCCATTTTTTCGTCGTACATGTAGCCGGTCCATTTCGGCAGCCAGTAGTAGACGCCCGCCATGATGGCGAACACCGCTCCCGGAACCAGCACGTAGTGAAAGTGCGCAACCACGAAGTACGAGTCGTGGTACTGCACGTCCGCGGGCACGATCGCCAGCATGAGCCCGGAAAAACCGCCGATCGTGAAGAGGAAAACGAAGGCGAGGGCAAACAGCATGGGCGTCTCGAAGGTCATCGCCCCCTTCCACATGGTGGCCACCCAGTTGAATACCTTCACGCCCGTCGGGACCGCGATGAGCATGGTCGCGAACATGAAGAACAGCTGACCCGCGAGCGGCATGCCGACCGTGAACATGTGATGGGCCCAGACGATAAACGAAAGAAACGCGATGCTGGCCGTGGCATAGACCATCGAGGAATAGCCGAACAGCGGCTTCCTGGAAAAGGTCGGAATGATCTCCGAGATGATCCCGAACGCGGGCAGGATCATGATGTACACCTCCGGGTGCCCGAAGAACCAGAAAATGTGCTGGAACATCACGGGGTCCCCGCCACCGGCGGCGAGGAAGAAGCTCGTGCCGAAGTACTTGTCCGTCAGCAGCATGGTTACCGCGCCCGCGAGTACCGGCATCACCAGGATCAGCAGATACGCCGTGATCAGCCACGTCCAGACGAACAGCGGCATCTTCAGGAGCGTCATGCCAGGAGCGCGCATGTTCATGATCGTTACGATGATGTTGATCGCGCCCATGATGGAGCTGATGCCCATCAGGTGAACGGAGAAGATCAGAAACGGAAAGGCGTTGCCGGTCTGAAGGACCAACGGCGGATACATGGTCCACCCGCCGGCCGGCGCGCCGCCCGGCAGGAACAGGGTCGACAGGAGCAGCGTGAACGCGAACGGCAGAATCCAGAAGGACCAGTTGTTGAGCCGCGGCAGGGCCATGTCGGGGGCGCCCACCATCAGCGGAACCATCCAGTTCGCCAGGCCGACAAACGCCGGCATGACGGCACCGAAAATCATCACCAGCGCGTGCATGGTGGTCATCTGGTTGAAGAACCCGGGATCCACCAGCTGCAGGCCGGGCTGGAAGAGTTCGGCACGGATCACCATCGCCATGGCACCGCCGACGAAGAACATCAGCAGGCTGAACACCAGGTACATGGTCCCGATGTCCTTGTGGTTAGTGGTCGTCAGCCAGCGCCGGATGCCCGTGGGTCCGTGGTCCTCGTGGCCATGCGTCGTCGTTGCGGTGCTCATGTCTTAGGTCTCTCCCCGTAATCTAGCGAGCGGCGGCGATATCGGCCGGCGTGACGAGATCCCCGGTGCCGTTGCCCCAGGCGTTGCGCTGATAGGTAATGATGGCGGCGAGTTCCTCGTCGGACAGCTGCGGTCCGAATGCCGCCATAGCCGTGCCCGGACGACCGTGAACTCCGATGTCGATGTGTGCGGCGATGTCGCCGGTGGCCACGGCGCTGCCCGCGATGGCGGGAAAGCCGGCCGCTGCCAGCCCCTGGCCGTTGGGCTGATGGCAGGCGCCGCAATGCGCGTTGTAGAGGCCTTCGCCCTCGCCCATGGCGACGTCCATGCTCCATTCGACGGGAGCCGGAGCAGCGGCGGGTACGGCGATCACGGCTTCCGATGCAGGAGCGCTAAGCGACGCCGGAACCACCTCCGCTTTCGGCGGGGCGTTGGCCGCGATGAAGTCTGCGTACTCCGCCTCCGGAACGACCCTGACGACGACCGGCATGAAGCCATGATCCCGCCCGCAGAGCTCGGCGCACTGGCCCCGATAGATCCCGGGTTCCTCTGCCTGGAACCAGAACTCGTTGACGTAGCCCGGGATCGCGTCCTTTTTGCCGCCGAGCTCAGGCACCCACCAGGAGTGGATGACATCGTTGGCGGTCATCAGCAGACGGACTTTCGCGCCGACCGGGACGACGAGCGGGTTGTCGACTTCCAGCAGGTAGTTGTCGACGGTGGACGGGTCGATGCCGGAGCCTACCTGGCGGGCGAGGTCGCTCTGCCTGTCCAGCGTTGAGAAAAAGCCGAAGCCTTCATCGATGTAATCGTAGTGCCACTTCCACTGGTAACCGGTGACCTTGACGGTCAGGTCGCTGTTGCGAGTGTCCTCCATGCGAATCAGGGTATCCGCGGCGGGCACGGCCATGGCGACCAGGATGCCGATCGGGATGATCGTCCAGATGATCTCCGCTTTCGTGCTGTGGCTGAACTTCGCCGGCTGCACGCCGAGCGATTTGCGGTGCGCGAAGATCGAATAGATCATCGCCCCGAAAACGACCACGGCTATGACCACGCACACCAGAAAGATCAGCATGTGCAGGTCGTAGACCTCGGCGCTGATCCCGGTGACGCCCTTGGGCATATTCAGCTCCCAGTCCGCCATCGCGGCGCCGGGGAGCAGCAGGCCGAGGGCCAGAGAGGCCCGCCGGAAAGTCCCGAAAAAAATGGACATCTGTCCGAACTCCCAGATCTTGATCAGGCTCATTATCTCTATTATCTAATTTCGTTCAGTCATCGGGCCGTCGATTCGTCGAAGACCCTCGGCGCACCGGCTGCCCGAGCAGTTCCCGCACCCGTCGGCCGAGGGTTTCGCGTTCCTCCTGCACCAGCGGCGTCCCGATCTCGACCCGCTTGCCGTGCGAGGACAAGTAGAGCCGGCCAGGATGCCCGCGGCCCGGCCCCTGTTCCTCGACCAGCCGGACCCAGGTCCGCGGCGCCTCGAACACCTCTTCCGGTCTGCCGACGCCCTTCTCAACCCGCACCCGGTCCTCGAACACGGAGATGATCTCGCGGTACCGGCCGCGCCGCTGGCTGATCCAGAGCGCCGCACCGAGGCAAGCCAGCTCCAGGCCCGCGAACGGCAGCACCGGCCAGAATCCGTGCCAGACGAAATACAGGGCTACCGACAAAGACCCCGTGGCCACTCCGACGAAAAACACCAGCGCCATCTTCGGAGTCAGCGAACAATTGGCGCTGACGAGAATCCGGCTCAGGGGTGCACTCTCGCGGGCTTGCTCCATGCCACTAGGATCTCAGCCGCTCGGAAGCGGTGCAATCGTAAAGCAAAGCTTCTCGCGCCGCAACAAAAGAAAAGGCGCAAGCAACTGTTTTTCAAAGGCTAAAGTATTATTTAGACAGGAGCGATACAAGCGGCTGCAAATCAATATGCGCGAACGCGGCCCGGCAAAGGTCGGCACCGGTGGCTTGACCGAGGTGGGGAAGGCGGCCCAGCAACGGTGCCGCGAGCCGTTCCGAAAGGCAGGCGATGTTGCCGTCGAGCCGCGGCATATCCGGATCCAGGATATTCGCCACCCAGCCCGCCAGCATCAGCCCCGAAGCCTCAATGGCCCGTGCCGTCAGCAGACTGTGACTCAGGCATCCCAGGCGCAACCCCACAACCAGGACAACCGGCAGCCCGAGGCCCACGGCGAGGTCCTCCATGGTTTCGCCGGGGCCCAGCGGCACGAGCCAGCCTCCGGCCCCTTCGGCGACCATCACGTCCGCACCGGATGCGGCGGTGGCGCCGGCATGGGCCAGATCAAGCGCCGAAAGCCTCACGCCCGCCTCCTCCGCGGCGATATGCGGCGCAATGGCCGGCTCCAGAGCCACAGGATTCACCCGTTCGTAGGGTGCCTTGCGGCCGGCCAGCACGGACAGCACCTCGGCGTCGTCATTGCGCAGGGCCGTGGCGGGCCCGGCGCATCCGGCGGCAACCGGCTTGTATGCCGCCACGTCGAAACCCGCTTCGGCGAAGCCGGCGATCAGGGCTCCGGCGATCACGGTCTTGCCGACACCGGTGTCGGTGCCGGTGACGAACACGCCTCTCACCGGCGCCTCGGGATCAGGTCCATTGGAACGCGAACCTCGCCGCCGGAAGTCTGCTGACCGGTGCCGCGCGGCGTGCCGGGCACCCAGGCGATGCCATAGATGACCTCCCAGGTGGATATCAGCCGCCCGTCCCGCCGCCAGCGCCGATACGCTTTTTCCACGGCCGTCAGCCGGCCGCGCCCGGTCAGACTTCGGTTCCGGCCAGCGGTGGCGTTGCGGGCGCCAATGGCCTTGAGGTCCAGCATGAGCGCCCGCAGGTCCGGATAGGTCAGCGTGAAGTGCTCGAGGTCCATGACGGGTTCGGCAAACCCGGCCCTAACCAGGGCATCGCCAATGTCGTGCATGTCGATGAACCGGTTGACGTGGTTGTAGCCGTCGGCCTCGGACCAGGCGGCGCGGAGCTCGCCGAGCGTATCCGGCCCGAACGTGGAAAATACCACCAGGCCTGATGTCTCCAGCACCCGGCGAAATTCCAGGAATACACGGTCCAGGTCGGGCGCCCACTGGAGCATCAGGTTGGAAAACACGAGTCCGACGGAATTGTCCGCGAGGGGCAGGCGGCCGGCATCTGCGCACACCGCGTGAGTCAGTTCCGTCCCGCCGCCGGCCTCTGCCTTCTTGAGCATGCGTTCGGCGATATCCAGCAAAACGATCCGGGCATCCGGGTAGTGAGATCGCAGGCCCGCGGCCGCCGTTCCGGTTCCCGATCCGGCGTCCAGGATGCCCGCTGGCGTGACGCTGACCGCATCAAGCCGTTCGAGAAGCCGCGCGCGCACCTCCGCCTGCAGCACGGCGGCCGCGTCATAGGTGCGGGCCGCGGCGTTGAACGCCTTGCGTACGGCGCGCGGGTCAACGCCAAAGGGGTCGTCAGGGGTCATTCGAGGGAGCCTCGGAAGCGCCCAGGAAGCGCTGCAGCTGGTCGGTGAATTCGGCCGGGTGGGTAAGAAACGGCGCGTGGCCACAACGGCTGAAGGCATGAAATCGGGCATGGTGCAGCGCTTGCGCAAGATACCGGCCGGCGTCGGCCGGCGTCAGCCGATCGCGATCTCCGGAGAGAACCAACGCCGGTGCATGCAGGCGGCCCAGGTGCGGTCGCAGATCCGTATCGGCCAGAACCGCAAGGCCTGACCGAAGCGCTTCGGGAGAGGGCGCGCCGTGTTCGAAAACCCGCGCCCGCAGGTTTTTGAGAGCGGTGGCACCATGGGCGTCACCGCGCATTTGCAGTGTCAGGAAGTCCTGGACGGTTCGGCGATAGTCGGCGGCGAGGCCCGCGGCGAACGCTTCGAGCACATCGGGTGCCATACCGCTGTTCCAGTCCGGTCCGGCGAGGAACCTGGGCGTGGCCCCCACCAGCACGAGACGACGCACGCGGTCGGGCTGGTCCAGAGCAAAGCGCATCGCCAGCGTTGCGCCGAGAGACCAGCCCAGCACATGGCAACGCCAGGGCAGGGCTTCGCTGAGCCACTCGACGGCCCGTGCCAGGTCGAAGCCAGCGTGCGGTCTTGGGCTAAGGCCATGTCCGGGCAGGTCGAGGCGAACCAGCCGAAACTGCTTCTCCAAGGCGGGCCGCACCGGATCCCATATGCCGCTGTGCAGGCCCCAGCCGTGCACGAGCGCAAGCAGCGGGCCGTGCCCCGTTGTCTCCGCATGCAGCTTCATGATCCGGCCGTCATCGGGCCAAGACCGGACAGTGCGTCGAGAAGACGCTCGACATCCGCGTCCGCGTGGGCAGCGGACAGACTCACTCTCAGTCGGGCCGATCCCTCGGGCACGGTGGGCGGGCGGATCGCGGGGACCCAGAGGCCCGCCTCGAACAGTGCCTCCGACGCTGTCACCGCTGCCCGTGCCGAACCGAGAATGACCGGCTGGATCGGTGTATCCGAGGGCGCCAGGTTCAGTCCCAGTGAGGCCGCTGACCTGCGGAAATGGCCAATGTGGTCGCTCAGGCGCTCCCGCCGCCAGTCCTCCGTCCTGGCGATGTTCACAGCCTCCCGGACCGCCGCGGCCACAGCGGGCGGTGGTGCCGTGGTGTAGATCCACGACCGGGCCCGCTGGATCAGCGTTTCCACCAGCGGCTCGCTACCTGCGACAAAGGCGCCGAATCCTCCGAGGGCCTTGCCCAGGGTGCCAACGAGTACCGGCACCTGTGCCGGAGCAATGCCGGCGGTGGCGCCCTGGCCATCCGGCCCGATCACTCCCAGCCCATGGGCGTCGTCCACGATCAGGCAGGCATCGTGCTCGGCACACACCGAGGCGATCTCGGTCACGGGCGCGACGTCGCCGTCCATGCTGAACACACCATCCGTCACTACAAACGATCGCGATTGTCCGGCGGCTTCGAGCCGGCGCCTCAGCGCCGCCGGATCACCATGGGCGTAGCGGCGCACCGTGGCGCCGGTCAGACGGGCAGCGTCGATCAGCGACGCGTGATTGAGCCGGTCCTCGAGGATGAGGTCGGTCCGGCCGACGAGGGCCGTCAGGGCCCCCAGGTTCGCCATGTAGCCGGTCGAGAACAGCAGCGCTCTCGGCCGCCCTGTCCATTCCGCCAGGGTCTCTTCCAAGGCCTCGTGTTCCCGGGTGTGGCCGCCCGCGAGGTGGGCGGCCCCCGACCCGGTGCCCCAGCGCCCGGCTGCCTGTGCGAGCACATCGGCGATCCGCGGATCCCGTGCGAGGCCCAGGTAATCGTTGCTGGAGAATCCGATGCAGCGGCGCCCGTCGACCATCTGCCACGGTGCCTCGAAGCCCGCGTCGACGACCCGCGGCCGCCGATACAAGCCTGCCTTCCGGCGGCGCTCCAGTGCCCGGGACAGGGCCTCGTCCCGGGCCCGAGGCGAGTCAGTCCCCGCCATCGGCGGCCGGCACCGGTTCGGCGTCGAGACCGAGGCGCCGGAGCAGCTGCATGTCCCGGGCTTCGCCCGGATTGGCGGTAGTCAGGAGTTTCTCGCCGTAAAAGATCGAGTTGGCGCCCGCGAAAAACGCGAGCGCCTGAGTCTCGTCCGTCATTTCCGTGCGTCCGGCGGACAGCCTAAGGTAGGACGCGGGCATGAGGATTCGTGCCACGGCGATACAGCGTACGAGTTCCAGCGGGTCCAGCGGTTCGACGCCATGCAGTGGCGTGCCCTCGACCTGTACCAGCTGGTTGATCGGCACGCTCTCCGGATGTTTCGGCATCGTTGCCAGCGTATGCAGCATGGCGGCCCGGTCATCGACGGTTTCACCCATGCCCAGGATGCCCCCGCAGCAGACACTCATGCCCGCGTCGCGGACATGGGCAAGCGTGTCCAGGCGTTCCTGGTACGTCCGTGTCGTAACGATTTCCGGATAAAACCGCTCCGACGTATCCAGGTTGTGGTTGTAGTAGTCGAGACCGGCCTGCTTCAGCTCACCCGCCTGTTCGGCCGTGAGCATGCCCAGGGTCGCACAGGACTCCAGGCCCAGCGCCTTGACCTCCCGGATCATTGCCTTGATTGCCTCGATCTGGTGAGGGCGCGGGTTCCGGTACGCCGCGCCCATGCAGAATCGGCTGGCACCAGCCGCCCGGGCTTCCCGGGCGTTCTTGATCACCGTTTCCAGATCCAGCAGCCGTTCCGGGTCCAGTCCCGTTTCATAGCGCACGCTCTGCGGACAGTACGCGCAGTCCTCGGGACACGCTCCGGTCTTGATGCTCAGCAGCGTGCTGATCTGAACGCGCCCCTCGGGAAAGTGGATGCGGTGCAGCCCATGGGCGTCGTAGAGCAGTTCGAACAGGGGCCGGTCGAACAGCGCGCGAACCTCGTCGGCGGCCCAGTCGATTCGCGGGGCGGGGGGAATTCCAGTCCTCTGATCTTCGAGCGGCGTGGCCATTATCGCGCTGTACTCCGGGACCGGCTGCGGCAGGATCGGGAGTATTCGGTGCCGGACTCCGAGCTGTCAACCAGGAACTGGTGTGATGACAAACAGCTGGTTACAAAACATCCAACGGCGCGTTTTCCCGCCCTGCTGTCTGCTCTGCCGCGGCGCCGCGGAGAACGACGATCTGTGCCGTGACTGTTTCGAGGACCTGCCGCGGAACGCGGATGCCTGCGATTTCTGCGCAGCACCGGCCGCAGCCGGCCGCTGTGGGCGCTGCCTGTCGCAACCGGCCGCATGGGCCAGGGCATGGGTGCCGTTTGCGTACCGGTTCCCGGTAGACCGGCTGATCGGATGTTTCAAGTATTCCGGCGATCAGATTGCCGGCCGGGTGCTGGCGGGTGCCGTGGCGGCCGAGGCCAGCCACCGCCTCGAGGCCGGGACCATCCCGCCCGAATGCCTGGTTCCGGTCCCGCTTCACCCATCCAGGGCGAGGGAAAGGGGATTTGATCAGGCGGTGGCCGTCGCCGGAACAATCGGACACCGTCTCGATCTCCCGGTGCGGGCGGATTTGATCGAACGGACCCGGCCCACACGCACCCAGGCGAGCCTGGGTGCACAGGAGCGGAGCCGGAATCTCCGCGGCGCCTTCGCACCGACCGGCCGCCCGGTGTCCGGGCACGTGGCCCTCGTGGACGATGTGCTGACCAGCGGCGCGACGGCGGCTGCGGCGGCACACGCGCTATACCGGGCCGGCGCATCGCGGGTCGATGTGTGGTGTATCGCCCGCGGGGGATCTCAGCGGTAAGGTGCGAAGGTGTAGTCGAGAACGATGCCGACGAATACCGCAAGGCCGACGAGATTGTTGTTCAGAAACGCCCGAAAGCAGGCAGCCGGGGCCCGATCGCGAATGACGTACTGCTGCCAGGCAAAAAGACCGGCGGCAACCACGAGTCCCGCGTAGTACCACCCGCCCAGCCCGACCTGGCGGCCCGCCATGAGCATCGCGAGAACAAACAGGACCTGAAGCGCGCCGATGATCTGGCGATCCGCATCGCCGAACAGGATCGCGGACGAACGGACGCCGATGCGTCGATCGTCGTCCCTGTCCACCATGGCGTACATCGTGTCGTAGATCACCGCCCAGATGATGACCGCGATGAACAACAGCCATCCGACCCGGGGCACCGCGCCGGTCTGGGCGGCGAACGCCATGGGAACCCCCCAGCCGAATGCCACGCCGAGATAGATCTGCGGGAGCGACGTGAAACGTTTCAGAAACGGGTAGGTGGCGGCCAGAAATCCGCCGCCGAGTGCCATGAGAACAGTCAGCCGGTTCATGGTAGAGACCAGGCCCAGGGCAATCAGCGAGAATCCCGCTGCCAGGAGCAGCGCCTCGACGGGTGACACCTGGCCCGAGGCCAGCGGCCGGTCGCGGGTCCGGCTAACGTGCGGGTCGATGGCCCGGTCTGCAAAATCGTTGATGGCGCATCCGGCCGAACGCATGAGGAACACGCCCAGCACGAACACCGTGAACACATCCGGGCGGGGATGGCCTTCGCCGGCAATCCACAAGGCCCAGAGCGTTGGCCAGAGCAACAGCAGCGTGCCGATCGGCCGCTCGAGCCGAATCAGCCGGCCGTAGGCGGCAATCTGCCTGCGCATGTCTTGCAGGGTGCTGCCTCGGGGCTCGCCCGCCGAGGGTTTGTTCAATGTGATCCACACCGGTCGATGCCCGGCAGGAACAGTTCGTAGACCAGAAGGGGGCCGGCGTCGAGGGTGAAAACGGAGCGGCGCGCCCATATCGCCGAGGGGCGGATGTCGGCGTCGGCGAGAACGTCGGCGAATGTCGGCTGCGTGGACTCGGCCCGCGCGAATTCGAAGTCCAGGCGACGCATACCGCCGCGAGCCTCGAGCGCGTCACCCAGCGGGGTGGACCCGAGCGTCTCCAGCCATGGCTCAGCAGCCAGGGTCTCCGGTGGCACCCGCGTGACCGCACAGACGCAAAGCCGGGGCCCGCAGCGCATGTTGACACGACGCACGTGCAGCACCGGTGATTCGGTGCCGAGCAGGCTCCGGTCTTCCGGGCTGGAAGGCTCGAGACCCTCGCTGATCAGGTCGAGGCCGAATTCGCTCCCGCAGGCCGAACGCAGGCTGGCCGTCAGGGAGCCCCGGTCTGCCAGCAGCCGGCGCAACAGCGGATCCGAGGGAAGCGCGCCGGGCTGATCCGACCGCCGCCAGGCTGGTTCGAATTCCTGTGGAGAATCTTCGGCACGGGGCTTAACGGGCGTTTCCATTCGGTACAACGGCCAAGGGACCAATGCGCATTATAGGACCTGGGTTGGGGACAGTCAGAACATAGCCGCGCAACGGCTAAACCTGCGCATAGCGCTCCGCCGCGCCGATCCATCGCTCGGTCAGGCGGTCTGCGCGCCCGGGATCGGTGGCCAGGAGATCGTCGGCAACACGCTGCACGTCCGGGATCATTGCCTGGTCGCGCATCAGGTCGGCCACCCGCATCTGCATCAGCCCGGTTTGACGGATACCGAGCACCTCACCCGGACCCCGGAGTTCCAGGTCACGGCGAGCAACCTCGAACCCGTCCCGGGTTTCCCGGATGGTGGCGAGTCTTGCCCGGGCCGTTTCCGAAAGCGGAGGCTTGTACAAGAGCAGACAGCTGGAGTCTTCCTCGCCGCGGCCGATGCGGCCCCGCAGCTGATGCAGCTGAGCCAGGCCCATCCGCTCTGCGTTCTCGATAATCATCAGGCTGGCATTGGGGACATCCACACCGACCTCGATCACGGTAGTTGCCACCAGCAAGTTCGTCGAGCCGGTCGCAAAGGCGTTCATGGCCGCCTCTTTCTCCGCGGGCCGCAGCCGCCCGTGAACGAGGCCGACGCGCAGCTCGGGCAAAGCCGCGGCGAGACCTTTGGAGGTTTCCTCGGCGGCCCTGGCCTCCAGTGCCGCCGATTCCTCGACGAGCGGGCAGACCCAGTAGGCCTGTCGTCCGAGGGCGCAGGCCTCCCGAATCCTCTCGATCACCTCGACGCGGCGACTCTCGGGCAGCACGACCGTCTGGACACTACCCCTTCCGGGAGGCAGCTCGTCGATGATCGACGTGTCCAGATCCGCGTACGTGGCCATCGCCAGGGTTCGCGGAATCGGCGTCGCCGTCATGATCAGCTGATGGGGCCGATGGGCGCCGCTGGTTCCCTTCTCCGACAGGGCCAGGCGCTGGTGCACGCCGAAGCGGTGCTGCTCGTCGATGATGGCCAGCGCCAGCCGGTCAAACACCACACCCTCCTGGAAGAGCGCGTGGGTGCCGACCGCCACCCCGGCCGCGCCGCTGGCGAGAGCGTCCAGCGCATCGCGTCGCGCTGCCGCGGGCAGGCGGGATGCCAGCCACGCCACCTGGATACCGAGTGGTTCCAGCCACGCCCGCAGGCTGCGGTGGTGCTGTTCCGCCAGCAACTCGGTCGGCGCCATGACCGCGGCCTGTGCGCCGGCTTCGACGGCCTGCACCGCGGCGGCGGCCGCGATCACCGTCTTGCCGGAACCCACATCCCCCTGGACCAGCCTCAGCATGGGTGCGGCGGTACTCATGTCGGCCGAGACTTCGCCGAGCACTCGCTGCTGGGCAGCGGTCAGGACAAAAGGAAGCCGGGCGATGAAATCCCGCACGCGCCGGCCGGGGCCTGGAAGCGGCCATGCCCGCTCGGCAAGGACCTTTTCCCGAAGTCTGCGTAGCGCAACCTGGTGGGCCAGCAACTCCTCGAATGCGAGCCGACGCAGGGCCGGATGGCTGCCCGCCTGCAGATCGGCCGCGGCCGTGCCCACGGGTGGGCGGTGAATATAGCGAAGTGCTGCATCCAGGCTCGAGAAGCCCATAGCGGTACAGGCTTCTGCCGGGATCAGTTCTTCCAGTCCCCCCTGGTCGAGGGCGGCGAGCGCAAGCTGGACAAAGCGGCGCAGCCTCGGCTGCTGGAGGCCCTCGGTTGCCGGGTAGTAGGGGGTCAGCCGTTCTTCGAGATCCGGCGTTTCGTCTTCGCCGAGGCGCTGATACTCCGGGTGAACCATTTCCAGCCCGCCCGGGCCTTTTCGGACCTCACCGAAGCAACGCAGCCTCACGCCCCGGGACAGGCCTTTTTGCTGGGCCCGGCTGAAATGAAAGAAACGCAGCGTAATCGAGCCGGTTCCGTCGGATACCGAGCACAAAAGCGATCGCCGCCGGCGAATGACGACTTCGGTCAGCTCCACGGTGCCGTCGATCGTCACCCGCGTGCCGGGAATCAGCCCGCCGATGGGCCAGAGGCGGGTCCGGTCCTCGTAACGCAGGGGCAGAAGGAACAGCAGGTCGCGAACCTGGTGAACACCCAGGCGGGCCAGACGCTCGGCCACGGAAGGGCCGACCCCCGACAGGACCTGCACGCCCGCGTCAAGGTTCAGGGTCGTGTCTCCAGGGTGCCGCCCGGCTCCTGGCGAAGTCAGTCGGAAAGGACCAGGATCGCATCGACCTCGACGCGGGCGCCCTTGGGCAGGGCCGACACCTCCACCGCCGCGCGGGCCGGATAGGGCACGGTGAAAAAGGTTTCCATCACCGCGTTGACCGTGGCGAAGTCGGCGAGATCCACCAGGTAGACCGTGAGCTTCACGGCGCAGCCCAGATTTCCGCCGGCCGCTTCGGCCACCGCGGAAAGGTTGGAAAAGACCTGCCGCACCTGCTCTTCCATTGATCCGTCCACCAGGTCCATGGTGCCGGGGATGAGCGGAATCTGCCCGGAGAGATAGACGGTGCGGCTGGCTTTGACGGCCTGGGAGTACGTGCCGATGGCAGCGGGGGCCTTGTCGGTGTGCACGGGTTCAGACATGGGATCTCCTCGATCCGGATTGATACGCGGGCATGGACGGCGTCAGGTCTTGGTTCGGGACACGGACAAGACGTCCGGCATGGCCTGGATGTTTCGCATGACCCGGTCCAGATGCTGCGTATCCGCGATCTGCAAGAGGAACGTGAGCGACGACGTGTCGCCGTCCCGCTCCACGACCTGGACGTGTTCGATATTGGTCTGGGTGGCGGAAATGTTGGCGGCAACGGCCGCGAGTACGCCGAGCCGGTTCCGGACCTCCGCGCGAATCTCCACGCTGAAGGTCCGGTCCAGATCCCGCTCCCATTCCACCGGGATCCACTTGTCCGGCTGTTTCCGGAACTCGCCGAGGTTCCCGCATTCCTCCCGGTGCACAACCAGCCCGCGTCCGGCGCTGAGATATCCGAACACGGTATCGCCCGGTATCGGGTGACAGCATCGTCCGTAGGTCACCACCATGCCTTCGGTGCCGGCGATCGTCAGCGGGGTCGGTGCGCCCGGCGCATGGTCGGGACCTGCGTCGGGAAGCAGCCGGCGCACGACCAGCGGTGCCATGCGCTCGCCGAGGCCGACCGACTCATAGAGCTCCTCGGAGTTGTTCAGGCCCAGGTGATCCAGTGCCGCCTTGATGGTGTCGTCGGGTATGCGCCGCATCGACAGCTTGAACTCGCGCAGGGCGTTGTCGAGCAGGCGTCGGCCCAGATCCGCGGCCTCGTTCCTTTGCATGCCCTTGAGGAAGCCACGAATTGCCGCACGCGCCTTCGCCGTGACAACGAAATTCACCCAGGCGGGATTGGGGGTCGCTCCGCGGGCCGTGATGATCTGTACGGTCTGGCCGTTTTTCAGGGGCGTGCGCAGGGGCGCCGGCCGCCGGTTCACACGGGCGGCCACGCAGCGATTGCCGATGTCCGTATGCACGGCATAGGCGAAGTCCACGCACGTGGAACCCCTGGGCAAACGAATGATGTCCCCTCGGGGTGTGAAGACATAGACCTTGTCCGGGAACAGGTCGACTTTCACGCTTTCGAGGAATTCCTCGGACGTGCCTTCTCCCTGGATATCAACGAGGCTCTGCAGCCACTCCCTCGCACGGGCCTGGGTGAGCGAGCCGAGCTTGTCTCCGGCCTTGTAAAGCCAGTGGGCCGCAATGCCCGACTCGGCAACGCCGTCCATATCCTCGGTCCGGATCTGTACCTCTACCGGTACGCCCTGGGGTCCGAAGAGCGTCGTGTGCAGAGACTGGTAGCCGTTGACCCGGGGGATCGCAATGTAGTCCTTGAAGCGCCCCGGCATGGGCTTGTAGCATTTGTGGACAACGCCGAGCGTGCGGTAGCAGTTGTCTACCGTGTCGACGACGATACGAATTCCGTACACGTCCACGATTTCGGCCAGTGATCGATGCTTGTCGCGCATCTTCTTGTAGATGCTGTAAAGATGCTTCTCGCGACCGATGACCTCGGCCTCGATGTGGGCCCGCGCGAGGCTCTCCTCGAAGCGGGCACGAATTTTTTCGAGTATGTGTTTCTGATTGCCGCGGGCGCGCTTCAAGGCCCTTTCCAGGACCCGGTACCGGAACGAGTGCAGGCACTTGAATCCCAGGTCCTCGAGTTCCAGCTTGATCGTGTTCATTCCCAGCCGGTTGGCTATGGGCGCGTAGATTTCGAGGGTCTCCCGGGCGATGCGGCGACGCTTGTCCGGCGGCATGACCCACAAGGTCCGCATGTTGTGTGTCCGGTCGGCCAGCTTGACGAGGATCACGCGGATATCACCGGTCATCGCGAGCAGCATCTTCCGGAAGTTCTCGGCCTGGGCTTCCGCCCGGCTCTGAAACTTGACCTGGTCGAGCTTGCTGACGCCGTCGACGAGATCGGCGACCTCCGTGCCGAAGCGCTCGCCGATTTCCGCCTTCGTGCTGCCGGTGTCCTCGATGACGTCATGGAGCAGCGCGGCCATGACGGTCTGCGCGTCCATGCGCAACTCGGCCAGAATGGTGGCTACGGCAACGGGGTGGGAGATGTACGGCTCACCCGACCTGCGCCGCTGGCCTTCGTGAGCGGCCGCGGAATAATGGTAGGCCTCCATGATCCTGGCGACCTGTTCGGCGGGGAGGTAGGCCTCGATCCTTTCCAGCAGGCGGTCGAGGCCAATGGCGCGCTTCCGCTTTGGCAGCCTGGCCAGAATGGAAGCGGCGTAGTCCATGGCCTGGGGGGTGCTTAGTCTCCCAGCGGCGGGATCGCCCTGGGCGCCGACTCTTCCGGGGTGCCGAAAATGGCTTCGGGGGTCGGTTCCGGTTCGACCTCGTCGAGAATCTCCCGGGTCACGTCGCCGGTGGCGATTTCTCGCAGCGCCATCACCGTGGGCTTGTCATTTTCCCAGTCGAGGTTGGCCGGCGCGCCGTTGGACAGCTGTCGTGCGCGCCGCGAGGCCACAAGCACGAGCTCGAACAGGTTATCGATCTTCTGGAGACAGTCTTCTACGGTGATGCGGGCCATCAGCTGGTTCCTCGGCGCCATGATGTTGTCTGCGGGATCCGGTCCCGGGTGCTCGCAGCGAGCGACCCTGCCTGAAATGCACGGCTGACCGCGTTTCTCCCGGATTCCGGTCTCTATTCCTGCCCATTTTAGAGGCAGAGCCTTCCGAGTCTATAGGAATGCATGGCAGTCAAGCCAGTATGGCGGCAATTTTCCGCGCCTGCTCCGGATCTCCGGTCCGGGACGATTCGCCCCGGGCATCAACGATATCGGCGAGATCCGCGAGGGCCACATCGAAGGCATCGTTGACCACGGCATAGTCGAACTCGTCCCAGTGGCTCATGTCGGCCCGGGCATCGGCCAGCCGCCGGGCGATCACTTCGCCGGAGTCCGTGGATCGGCCCCGGAGACGCCGGTCCAGCTCGTCGATCGATGGTGGCAGCACGAAGACCGTGACACATTCCGGCATGGAGTCCCGGACCTGGCGGGCACCCTGCCAGTCGATTTCCAGAATCACATCGTGACCGGCATCCATCAGCCCCTGCACCTGCCTGCGCCCGGTCCCGTAGAGATGATCGAACACCCGCGCGTGTTCGAGGAACTCGCCGTCTTCCACCATTCGCAGGAATGTCGCCTCGTCGACGAAATGGTAGTCGCGGCCGTCCTCCTCTCCCGGTCGTGGCTGACGGGTCGTGTAGGACGTCGAGAATCGAATGTCCGGGCGCCGTTCGAGCAGGGCTCGCACCAGGCTGGTCTTGCCGGCCCCGGACGGCGCCGAAACGACGATCAGGCGGCCCCGGTCCTTCATTCGACGTTCTGCACCTGTTCGCGCATCTGCTCGATCAGCACCTTCAGGTCGACGGCCGCCCGTGTGACGTCGCCGTCGGCCGACTTGGACGCGAGCGTATTGGCTTCGCGATTGAACTCCTGCATGAGGAAATCCAGCCGCCGCCCGACCGGTTTGCCGGAGCCCAGCGCCCGTTCCACTTCCACGATATGGGAATCCAGCCGATCGAGTTCCTCGCTGACATCCAGCTTCTGCGCCAGCAGCGCAAGTTCCTGGTCGAGCCGCTCCTGGTCCGGGTCGGCCACCAGCTGCGCGACGCGCTCGCGCAGCCGATCCCGCTGGGCGGCGATGACTTCGGGCAGCCGTTGGCGAACCTCGCCCACCAGGCCGCTCACACCGCGGCAGCGCTGGTCGAGCATCCCGGCAATTCTCGTGCCCTCGGCTTCCCGGACTTCCACGAGACCGCCGATCGCCTCGGCAAACAGCTCGAGAGCCGCCTGGCGCGCCGGCTCGGGATCGCGTTTGACCTCCCGGACGACGCCCGGCCAGCGCAGCACGTCCAACGAGCTGGCGGGTCCGGCATTGGCCAGGCGGCCGGTCACCGTGGCCAGGGCCCCAGCCAGGCCATCCAAAACGTCTTCATCGACCACGGGGCCCGCCGAACCGGGCTGCGCCCAGTCCATCCTCAGTGAGCACTCCACCTTGCCCCGGCTGACCTTCTCTGCAAGGAGCCGGCGCAGGTCGGGTTCCAGGGCCCGGAAATCCTCGGGCATTCGGAAGAACGATTCCAGGTACCGGTGATTGACCGATCGGATCTCCCAGGACAGGGCACCGAATTCCGCGCTGCGCTCCCGGCGGGAGAAGCCGGTCATGCTCCGAATCATCTGGAACTCTCGGGGTCGGGACGCTAAGGAAGGGCCGGTCGAGCGTTTATACTCGCCGCAGCCCGCTGACGGGCGCGTAGTTTATCAGAAGCATTTTCGCCCAAGGCCCCGGAGCCCAAGCTTGCGAATAGAGACGGCCGAGATCACCCTCGTCGGTGACCGCGAACAGAATCAGGATCGGGTCGCGATGGCGGGGTCCCGCACGGCTGCCATGCTCGCCGTCGTGGACGGCATGGGCGGACACGCCGAGGGCGAACGCGCCGCACAGTCAGCAACGCAAACCCTCATGTCCATCTTCCGCCGCCGGCGAATGCCTTGCGCCGCGCCGCCCGAGTTTCTTGCCTCGTCAATGATCGCCGCTCACGAAGCCGTCGTCGACCTCGGCGACGGTCTCCCGATCGAGACCAAGCCCCGGGCCACCTGCGTCTGCGCTCTGGTCCAGGATTCCAGGGTGTGGTGGCTCCACGTCGGCGATGCCCGGGCCTATCTGTTTCGCGCCGGCCGGCTCATCGACCGCACCCGGGATCACAGCCATGTGGAGGCCCTCTTGCAGGAGGGTCTGATCAGCGAGGACGAAGTGGCCGGGCATCCCATGCGCCACTACGTTGAGGCCTGTCTCGGAGGCGAGCATGGTCTTCCGGACCTGGAGGCGGTTCCTAGCCACGGCCTGGAGCCGGGAGATGTGATTTTGCTCTGCTCGGACGGCTTCTGGTCCGGGCATGCGGACGCCGCCCTGGCCGGCGCTGCTCTCGAGGAGGCGGCGCTGGATCGCTGGCTGGCGGAGGCCGCGGCGGAAGCGGTGCGCGCCGGCTCGCCTTATGCTGACAATGCGACGGCCGCCGCGCTGAGGTTTCTGTCATCCTGACTGTTGGGTTGGCCTGCATGACCGCACCGGAGAAAACACCCCATGAGACCAAGCGGCCGAGCGCCGGAAGAACTTCGCGCGGTTGAATTCGTTCCCCGCTATACCATTCACGCCGAGGGATCGGTTCTGGTCAGCTTCGGGGATACCCGGGTCTTGTGCACGGCCAGCGTGGAGGAGCGCACACCGCCCTGGCTTCGTGGCTCCGGGCAGGGCTGGGTCACGGCGGAATACGGCATGTTGCCCAGAGCCACACATACCCGCAGCGGACGTGAAGCGGCCCGCGGCAAGCAAAGTGGGCGTACCCAGGAAATTCAGCGTCTGATCGGCCGCAGCCTGCGGTCCGTGATGGACCTGCGCGCCCTTGGCGAGCGAACCGTGACGCTGGACTGCGACGTGCTGCAGGCCGACGGCGGGACACGCACGGCGTCGATCACCGGCGCGTATGTGGCTCTGGCCCATGCGATGTACCGGCTGGTGGACAGCCAGCAGCTGCGTAGCAGTCCGCTGCATGGCCAGGTTGCGGCGGTGTCCGTCGGCATCTTCGACGGTCAGCCTGTCCTGGACCTGGATTATGCGGAGGACGCGGACGCGGAGACCGACATGAACGTGGTCATGAATGACGCCGGTGCATTCGTCGAGGTCCAGGGGACGGCGGAGGGCCATGCGTTCCGGCGCGACGAGCTCGACCGCATGCTGGACCTGGCGACGGCCGGTATCGCCAGGCTTATCGAGCTGCAGGGCGCCGTGCTGGCAGGATGACGCTGGAACGCATCATTCTGGCTTCCTCCAACAAGGGGAAAGTCGCCGAACTGCAGCACCTGCTCGGGCCTGCCGGGATCGAGGTCGAGCCGCAGTCCGGCTATCCGGTTCCGGCGGTTGAAGAGGACGCGCCGACCTTCGTGGAAAATGCCCTGAAAAAGGCCCGCGCCGCAGCAGCGGCCAGTGGCCTCCCGGCACTGGCCGACGACTCGGGTCTCGCGGTGGACGCCCTCGGCGGCGCGCCGGGCGTGCGTTCTGCCCGATTCGCCGGCGATACAGCCGACGATCAGGCCAACAACCGGCGGCTGCTGGAGGCGCTGGCGGACGTGCCCGAGGGCCGCAGATCCGCCGCATTCCACTGCGTTCTCGTGCTGCTGCGTACCCCCGACGATCCCACCCCGGTCATCTGTGCCGGCCTGTGGCGCGGGCAGATTGCCCTGGAGCCCGCGGGCAGCGGGGGTTTTGGCTACGACCCCTTGTTTCTTCCGGCAGGCTGCGCCGGAACCGCTGCCGAGCTGCCCCCCGGGGAAAAGGCGCGTATCAGTCATCGCGGCCAGGCGCTGGCCCGGCTCCTAGAATGCCTCCCGATGGCCAATCGACCGGCTTGATTGCCCCTGCCCCGATGCTCGCCGAGCCGCCGCTGGGTCTGTATGTCCACATGCCCTGGTGTCTGGCCAAATGTCCCTACTGCGATTTCAATTCCCACGGACTGCGTGGCGAACTTCCCCACGAGCGTTATACCGCCGCCTTGATTCGCGACCTCGAACGGGCCGCTGGTCCTCTGCGGGGCCGTGAGCTGGCAACGGTCTTTTTCGGCGGGGGAACACCGAGCCTCTTCCCCGCTGAATCGGTTGCCCGGGTGTTGACCGCGGCGCGGCGTCTGCTGGCGACCGATGCTTCCCTGGAGGTCACCCTCGAAGCCAATCCGGGCGGCATGGAAATCGGCGACCTCGCGTCCTTTCGGGATGCCGGCGTTACGCGGATCTCCCTCGGCGTGCAGAGCTTTGACGCCAGGGCTCTCAGAGTGCTCGGACGCATTCACGGACCCGACGAGGCGCGGGCTGCCGCGCGGGCGGTGTCGGCCGCGGGGCTGGAACGGCTGAATCTGGACCTTATGTACGCTCTGCCCGGGCAATCGGCGGAGGAAGCCGTAGCCGATGTCGAGGCGGCCGTGGTGCTGGCGCCGGAGCATATTTCCCAGTATCAGCTCACTCTGGAGCCGAATACGCTGTTCCACGCCCGTCCGCCCGAGCTGCCTGACGAGGATTCGGCCGCCGCCATGCAGGAAGCCACCGCGGAGGCCCTCGCGGCGGCCGGGTATGTGCGCTACGAAGTGTCCGCCTGGGCACGGCCCGGAGCCGAGTGTCGGCACAACCTGAACTACTGGCGTTATGGCGATTACCTGGGAGTCGGCGCCGGCGCGCACGGAAAAATTACCCGGACCGAAGAGGGACGAATCCTGAGAACCCGGAATTTCCGCCATCCGGATGCCTACATGCAGGCCGGGGATCCCCTCGAGGAGCTGACGGAAGTGGCGCCGCGGGACCGGGTTTTCGAGTTCATGCTCAACGTGCTGCGTCTCGCCGATGGATTCGACACGGCGTTGTTCGAATCCCGGACCGGCATGCCGGCGGGCGTGCTGGCACCCGCACTGGCTCGCGCCGACGATCTCGGTCTGGTGGAGGCTTGCGGCAATGCGGCGTGGCGTCCCACGCTGCGCGGGCTACAGTTTCTGAACGATCTGCAGATTCTGTTCTTGCCGGAGGCCACCGACTCGTGAGCGATTACCATCCCGTGGACTGTGCGACCTACGCTGGCCTGGAGCTGGCAATTCTCCGGCGCCGCCGCCTCCTGCTGGGATGGCGCGATCCCGGAGGGCTCGTTCATATCGAACGGGTGCGGCCCATGGATCTCCGTACAGCCCGGGGCGAGGAATTTCTGGTTTTCAGGACAGGCGACGGGGAAGTGGAAAAAGTGCGCCTCGATCGGATTTGCCGTGCGCGGCCCGTTCGCGCAAGCCTCGGCAGACCGTCCCGGCAAGGCGCCTGAGCGCGCTGACTTATTCACACAACGGGCTTGTGCTGGCCCGAATCGATCAGCCTCCTCCGACGCCGGAACGTCCAATCCGGCATGAAATGATCTAAGTTACTGATTTTTCACAAAGCTGCTCAGGTTGGTTGTTTTTCATCCAATCTGACTGTGACACTTTTCTTACCGGGGGAAAGACGCGGAATCCAAAAGCTCTCCACAGACTTATCCACAGGATCTGTGGATATTTCCCAAAGTTTCCGCAGCATTTCGACTAGGCGTCATTACTTAAAGTGATTCCTTAAGGACGGGCCGTAAACGAGGCCGGTTATCGGCTGGTCAAGAGACCCTTTCGAAGCAGGCTTTTTTCCTTCGGGGCCTTGTTCCCGCCGGACGGTCCCGTTATGATGCCCGCCCTTTTTCCCGGGGTCCTCGCCGGGGGAGCACGAATCATGAAGGCAAATATCCATCCCGATTACCAGGACGTGAAGGTTGTCTGCAGCTGCGGCAATACCTTCGAGACCCGATCCACGCTCGATGGCGAGCTCCACGTGGAAGTGTGCTCCAAGTGCCATCCGTTCTACACGGGCAAGCAGA
>JARFQW010000136.1 GCA_029287575.1 Gammaproteobacteria bacterium
AGGTTGTTCTGGTGGAACTGCTGAATGATGTACCAGGTGTTGGTCTGATCCTGCCACTCGGGGGCAATCATCGAACTCCAGCCATACCACCATTCGGTGCCGTTGGGGACCGGTTTTTCGAAGATCTCGGCGCGTACCTTCTTCGGCGTGCCGTCTTCGTTGAAGCCCCGGTCGAGATAGCGAACTTCCATGCGTCCGGCAAACCGGCCGCCGGCGGCGCGATCGGTCCGTGCATTCACCGCATAGGCGTGCTTGTCCAGCGCGCCCACACTGGGCCACTGACTCAGATCGCCTGTCTCGAAGTCACCCACGAAGGCCACCTCTGCCGGCTTCGGTTCCGGGGGTACTACCGGGTCGCTGGGAGGCGGCTCCTCCGGGTCGCCCGGCGGTGGTTCTTCCGGATCGCCTGGCGGGGGCTCGACGGGTTCAGGCTCAGGCTCGGGATCCGGCGATCCGTCGGCGTACCAGTTCAGGCTGAGGCGGCCGGCAATCGCCGTATTGCCAGTTCGGTCGTTGCCCACATGAATCGGATTACCCCAGGGGGCATCGACGCAGGGCATGCCCTGGCCTTCCCGGACACCGGCGTTTCCGTCGACCTCCAGACGCCAGCCGTCCACGCCACAACGCCAGTGAATGTTCATGGGCTTGCCGACCGTGGCGGCCGCCGGAGTTCTGAGTTCCGTGAATTGCCCGGACTTGGCCCACGTGACGATGACCTCGCCTTCGGCGACGAACCGGACGCTCAAAGGCCACGAATCAATGAACGTGGCGGTGCTTGCCGCTTCCCCGGGGGTATACGTGACCTGGATGCCACCCGCCCCCTGAGGCGCTTCCCAGGTAGATTCACGGCGGACGGTTTCCGGTGCCACGATGTCCGTCACGCTCAGGTAAACGGTGCGCTCGCCGGGGTCGGGCTCGGGCTGGGGCTCAGGCCCAGGTTCCGGTCCTGGCTCCGGTTCGGGATCGGGGGCCGGAGCCGGATCTGGAACGGGCTCCGGGTCCGGGCCGGGTTCCGGTGTTCCGTCGCGGCCGGCAGCGCCTTCGCGGCCGTACCAGACGAGATCGAAAGGACCGGCCACCGCGGCCGTTCCCTGGCCGTTGGCCGCGCCGATCGTTACCTTGCCCCATGTGGCGGCAATGCAGACCGGCGGCGCCTTGGACGAGGGTACCGCCAGTTCCGTTCCGCCGACGTTGACGGTCCACCGATCTGCTTCGCACTGCACGGCGAACGCCGTGGGCTCGTCGCCATCCAGTTCCGAGGGGTGGACGTAGCGCGTGTCACGCTGCAAGTCCGCTACCGCCAGCTGACCGCTGGCGGCCAGGAGAATCTGCAGAGGCCACGAGTGGAGCAGCACCTGGTCACGTCCGTTTTGCGTATGCCTCGCGGATCCTACTACGCCCCCTGAATCAGAACGCACGTCGCCGCGCGGAAGTGTGACGGGCGTTTGATGATTCTCCACCTCGACGATGACCAGCGCGTCGGCCGGCAGCGTGGGGACCCAGGCCTCGCCCGACTTCTCGGGCTCGCTGACAGTAATCGAAAACGGGGCCAGTTCGGTGACCGCGATGCCGTCGGAGACCGAGAGAGCGATGCCGGTGACTTCGCCAGCATCGTTGCTCGAAGGTGTGCCTTGAAGCTGGCCGGTGCGCGAGTCCAGACTCAGCCAGTCCGGAAGATTGCGCGCGGCGAATTCGAGAGTATCGCCATCCGCGTCGCTCGCGGTCGGCCGGAAACGCCACGGTTCGCCGACCATCGCGGTTTTCGGCGGTGAGCCCGAGAGAACCGGTGGCGTATTGACGTCCACGGCACCGGGGTCATGTGTGATCTGCAGGAAACGGCTGGCCTGATTTCCGTCCGTGTCTTCGGCTATCAGGGTGACCGTCGTCTTCTCTTCAGCCACCGGGATGCCCTTGGCGGCCCAGCGGGTCGTGCCGCTGGCTTCGCCAGAGGTTCCGAAGTTGGTGCTCCAGCGGACGCTCCGGACCTCCCGGTTGTCCCGGGCGATGCCGAACAGGTCGATGCTGCGCTCGCTGACCGTGATGGCCTGAAAATCTCCAGGGTCGGTTATGACGAGCGTGGGCGCCTGTTCGTCGGCGCCGATCGTCGGCGGCGGCTTGTTCCCGGCGACGGTTTCCTTGTTGCCGCCGCCGCCGCCCCCGCCGCATGCGGAGACCATGGCCAGGAGAACCAAAAGTCCTGAAGTACGGATCGCTGATTTTTTGCTCACGCTGCCTCTTCCCTGTGCATGTCTTGCCGTCCATGTGGCAAAACCCCGGGGGCGGGAGAAAGACGGCTCGCGTGGCGCCGAAAGCGGGCCTTTTCGGTCCTTGGGCCCTGACCGGCAACCCCGCTGTCATAGAGCCGTAACTCCGTAGACCGGTGGCTTTGCGTCTCCGCCTTTCGACGGATTTGCCTTTTTCCTGACTGTTTTTCTGATCGCGGTCTGATCAGGGCGCAGCAAGGCCCGGATCCAGGTCCGTCGGAGGAGGGAAGTTCAGCGGGGATGCCGCGCCAGGCGAGTGCTGGCGGGTCGAAGCGTTTCGACTGGCAACCCCGCTGTCGTAGAGCCCTTGCTCCGTAGACCGGTGGCTTTGCGTCTCCGCCTTTCGACGGATTTGCCCTGTTTCAGACGGCTCGAATCTACCAACGACCTGAACATAATGCAACTCAACGCGTCCGGTTGCGGGATGAAAGCGCATGAGGCCGGTGTTCCCGCCGGCCTCATGCTTTCATCAGCAGTCGCGATCAGGTCGTGGTGTGACAGGTCCTAACGATAGTTTTTCGGATTTACCGCAGCCTTGCTGCCGCCCCGGCGGTACTCATCGAGCCACATGATCTGGGTTTCCCGATCGATCCCGCCCCGGTAGATACCGAATTTGAAGTAGGGCGCGTTCTTGTGGTCGTAGGCGGTCGGCCCCTTGTAGTCCACGATCAGGGTGCCGTTGCGCCAGACACGGATCAGGCCGTCATTTTTCGGCGACCACCTGACCTGGTAAATGAAGTCCTGCCACTGATCCTTCGGCACCTTGGCTTCCCAAAGAAGCCCCTTGCCGCCGCAAATGTTCTTCAGGCAGCGGATGCTCCACTTGCCACCGGAGTAGCGCTGAAACAGCGGCGGAGAACCCAGCCCATGCTGATGAAACTGCTGAACGATGTACCAGGTGTTGTTTTCGTCCTTCCACGCGGGATCCGCCATGGAGCTCCAGCCGTACCACCACTCGGTGTTGTTCGGGACCGATTTTTCGAAGATCTCCGCTCGCACTTTCTTGGGCGAGCCGTCGCTGGTCAGGCCCCGATCCATGTAGCGGACCTCGGTGCGTCCAGCGAACCGGCCGCCGCGACGCCGCTGGTTGCTGGCCTGGGCCGCATATTTGTGTTTCGCGAGCGCCCCGATACCAGGCCACTGGGACAGGTCGCCGGTCTCAAAATCGCCGACGAACGCGACCCCGGGAGGAGTCGCCGTGCCGCCGCCGCTGTCGCCGCCACTGTCGCCGCCACTGTCATCCTCACCGCCGCCACCGGAGCCACCGCCTGATCCGGTGCCATCGTCCGCATACCAGGTCAGGTCCAGAGTCCCGGACAGGGCGTTGGTCCCCGTGGCGCTCGACGCCGCGATGACGGGCTTGCCCCAGGCTTCCGCCAGGCAGGTGGGGTGCTTGGATCCGTTGTTGGAGTTGCTGGTGCCGTTGACGACGAGATTCCAGCCGTTGGCCCCGCAGGACACCTGGTACTCGTACGTCACCCCGGTGGTCAGCGCCTTCGAATGTGTGATCAGGTCGCCGGTCTTGAGGTTCCTGACCTGGAGACGTCCCGCCTTGGAAACGCGCACTTCCACGGGATAGGACTTGATAAGCGCGCTGTGCCCATTCATGGAGTTGACCTTGAACGAGCCGAGGATCCCGCCCTCGGGCGCCTTCTGGTCCGGCCGCGGGAACGTCAGCGGCGACGTCTGATTGTCGACCTCGGCAATGATGCCCGCATTATTCGGTAGCGCCGGGGCCCAGGCGGCGTCGGCGTCCGTGAGGGTCATTGTGGTCAGCGTGGCCAGGGAAACGGCCGAAAAAACGATATGGCTCTTGCGCACTCTGTTGTCACTCCTTGCAACTTCTTTGTGTCCGTACAGCCCTGCGGCAAACGCGCAGCATCCTGACGCGGCCTGGAATCCTCCGGGCCGCGCGGCCATCCAATACGTCGAATCACCTGGAAGCGGCTCCACGTTCCCGTGGTGCTTCCGCCGGGAACCGGTAACGGCGGCAGCAAACGTTGCTGTCACGATTTCCGGCTGCGACGTCGATCCGGTCGCGGTCTCCAGACCCGGTAACGCGTTTTTCTCGCGGGCCATTCCGGCCTGCGACGTGCGTTCCGGCGCCTAGCGACCGGACGGCGATCCTTGGCGAGGGGAGATAGCAATCCCCGTGCCAACATGACATAAGGTCAGTGCAGGGGCCGCATTTGTGCAGGGGGACAATCCGGTCGGTTTCCGGATTATGTGAATTGTGTTGCCCTGAGGGGACACCCGGAGTGGGGGCCTACGCCCCGATACGCGTAACTTCTTGGCAGGGCAGCTAAAAGCGGCGTGTCGCCGAATGGCGACAGGGGTTACCGCTCCTTGAACGAATCCGGGTTTACACCGTGGCGATTCAATAGCTTGTAGAAGTCGGTCCGGTTTCGTCCGGCGAGCCTTGCCGCCTGGGTTACGTTGCCCGTGGTGATCTGGAGTACCTGGCTGAGGTAATTCCGCGTGAACTCGTCCCGGGCGTCCTTGAACTGGGGCAGGCCCGAGGATTCTCCTCCCATGGCCTGCCGCACGAGTTCGGGGCCTATGACCGGGGTAGGGCTCAGGGCCACGTTCTGTCGCACCACGTTGGCCAGCTGGCGGATGTTGCCCGGCCATTCCGCGGCGACGAGCATTTCCATGGCTTCCGGCGAATAGATCTTGTCTTCTCCTTCGCTTTCCTCGACGGCCTCGGCCAGGAAACGGGCAGCCAGCAGGGGGATGTCTTCACGTCGCTCGGACAGGGAGGGAAGATGGAGATTGACGACGTTGAGCCGATAGTAGAGATCTTCGCGGAACCGGCCGCTTGCCATCAGATCCCGAAGATCCTGGTGGGTGGCCGAGATGATACGAACATCCACCGGCAGGGCGTCGGTGCCGCCGACCGGCCGGATCTTGTTCTCCTGGAGCACACGCAGCAGCTTGACCTGGAGCCGGATCGGCATGTCGCCGATTTCGTCCAGCAGCAGGGTCCCGCCGCTCGCGGCGAGGAACAATCCTTCGTTGCGCCGGGTGGCGCCGGTAAACGCGCCCTTTTCGTGGCCGAAAAGCTCTGACTCGAGCAGGTTCTCCGGCATGGCGCTGCAGTTGATGGCAATGAACGGCTGGTCTTTTCGGGTCGAGGCGCGGTGGATTGCCTTTGCCATCAGTTCCTTGCCAGTGCCGCTTTCTCCCGTGATCAACACTCTGGCGTCGGTCACGGCCACCATCTTGGCCTGCCGAAGACGCTCCTCCATGATCGGGTTGCGGGTCAGGATCTCGGCGCACCAGTCCTCGTCCACGCCAGGCAGGGCGGACTGCTCCAGAGCCCGCTCCACGGTCGTGAGCAATTCGTCCTTGTCGACGGGTTTTGTCAGGAACCCGAACGCGCCGAGCTGGGTGGCCTCGACGGCATCGGGAATCGTGCCGTGAGCGGTGAGCAGCACGACACGTAGGCCCGAGAACCGTTTGTGCAGCTCCCTCAAGAGCCCGATGCCGTCCATGCCTTCCATGCGCAGGTCCGTTACGACCAGTTCGGGGCGAAATTGCGGAACCACATCCAGCGCCTCCGCCGCGCTCTCAACGGCTTTGACGTCGTATCCCTCGGTCCGCAGGCGAATGCTGATCAGTCTCAGCAGGTCCGGATCGTCGTCGACGAGGACGATGCGATGTTTGCGCTCAGTCATCTGGGCTCCGTAACCGGCTCGTCCCGCTCCAGGACTGCCCGTTCTATTGTCCGAACGGCTTCCAGCTTGGCTTCTGCCTCGGACAGGGCGGCTCTCAGCCGCATGTTCTCGCTGGTCGCGGCTTCCAGTTCGCGGCTGCTGACCCGCGTACTTTGCCGTCTGAGTTCCTCTACTGTAGCCGCCAGCTGGCGATTTTGGGTTTCCAGGAGCGAAAGGGCTTCCGCATGCTGCAGCTGAACCCGGGCCAGCGAGCGTTCCATGGGCAAGAGCCCCACCGGCTCCTGGAGGATATCGGACAGGATCCGGGCCGCTTCCCGCGGATCGGCGGCCGGATGACCGGGTATGCTGAGAACCAGGGCAAAACGCAGGCGGTTGGTCGTGGTGGGCGTGCGCCGATACTCCGATGCGACCTGTTTGTAGATCACCGCGCGCTCCTCCGGACTGGACTGCACCAGCGCATCGAGGGTCTGGAGATACACTTCGACTCCGGCGGGGGTCTGCTGTGGCGCCGGGTCGGGGGTCCCCTGCCAGGACGGGGACGCACAGCCGCCGGCGGCAAGCAGCAGAACGATGGCGAGAGATGATTTCATCGGTTCACGCACTTGCGGCGAGTTGCTCTAAAGGAAGAGTGACACGAAAAAGGGCCCCGCCGCCCGGCGCGTCTAGAATTTCAACCCGGCCGCTGTGCGCCTGAACGCATTCCGCCACCACGGAGAGACCGATGCCGGTGCCCTCCAGGCGACCTCGCTGCCTCGCCGATCCGCGATAGAAGGCCTCGAAGATCAGGTGACGCTCCGCCTTGGGTACGCCCGGTCCTGAATCGCGGATTTCGATCACGGCTTCCTCGCCCCTGACGCCGGCTTCAATGTGGATGTTGCCCCCGCGGGGCGTGAACTTCATGGCGTTCGTCAGGAGATTGTCCACAACCAGGCGGATCTTTTCCTTGTCCCCGATCAGCTCGATGTCCTCCAGGTGGGTGGCCACGTCGATTTCACCGCCGGCAAGACTGAGCCGGTGCTGACGAAGAACGCTTTCGACCAGCGGCTGGATACGCACAGGCTTGAACTCCAAATCGGCGTTTCGAGCCTGCCAGGCGCTGAAGCTCAACAGGTTCTCTATCAGTTGCTGCAGCTTCAGGCTGTTGTCCCGGAGGATCCGGGTCACGTCGTGCTGGTCCTGGCTGAGGTCACCCACCGCGCCATCCATGAGCAGCTCGGATCCTTCCCGCATATTGGCCAGCGGCGTTTTCAGTTCATGGGACATGTGCCGGAGAAAGCGGTTCTTTTCTTCAGAAATCTCAATGAGCCGCAGGCGCAGCCACTCGAGTTGTTCGCCAAGCGCGGCCAGATCGCTCGGGCCGCTGACTTCAATGGACTGGCTCAGGCTGCCCTTTCCCAGCAGATCGATGGCCCTGTCCAGACGTCGCAGCGGCCGGATCACCAGAGCATAGAACAGGCCCAGAATGATCAGCATGGCCGGCACGAGGGCAGCGGCCTGCCACGCAAGCCGTCTTCGTGCCTCCTGTCCTTCGGACTGGAGGACGGACACTTCCTCCTCGATGGCCCGCTGGCTGGCCGCCGAGAGGGCGCCGGCCGCCGTGTTCAGGGTCTCGAACTCATCGAGCACCAGATCCCCGGCATTCTCGGGCAGGGGCACGGTCTCCAGGGTGCGCAGGATCGTCAGGCTCCCTGCCCGCATGGCCGCAAGCTGCTCCCGGGCAGCATCGGTCTGCGGGAGCAGAGCCAGCGCGTCCAGGGCCTGGCCGAGCCGCGCCTGGCGCTCGCGGTAGGCGTCGAGGAGTTCCTCATCGCCAAGCACCAGGTAGAGACGGGCGGTGCGCTCCAGGTCGGGGATCTGCTCGAGCACCAGCTGGCTGTTCTTGGATGCCTGGGTGCCCAGCGCAACGAGGGATTCGCTCTGGTCGGCCAGGCCACGCAGGTAAGTCTGCGCGGTGAACGCGGCAAAGCCCAGCGGCAGCAGCGTGAGGCCGAGGCCGATCAGCAACATGCCGGTAAGAGAGCGGGGACGCGGAAACGCCATCGAAAAATGGTAGCACGCAGGCCGGTAATCAGACGGTGTCCGTCGGTGGTTCAGCCCGCTTCAGGCCTTCGCGACTGCTCCCAGGCAAGGGCCGTGGAAACGATGGTGTCCAGGTCGTCGAACGCGGGCACCCATCCGAGAATCTCGCGAATGCGACCGGCGTTGGCGATCAGACTCGGCGGGTCACCCGGGCGCCGGTCAGCCTCGACAAACGGGACCGGCGAGCCGTGTGCCCGTTCCACGGCTGCCAGTACTTCGCGAACGGAATAGCCATGCCCGTAACCGCAGTTGAGAATCTGCGATGCGCCGCCGCTGCGCAGGAAGGCCAGCGCCTTGAGATGAGCGGCGGCAAGATCCTCCACGTGTATGTAGTCCCGAACCCCCGTGCCATCGGGTGTCGGGTAGTCGGTGCCGAAGATCTTGAGCGCGGGGCGGCGGCCCAGCGCCGCTTCGCAGGCCACCTTGATCAGCAGAGTGGCGTTGCGGGTGGACTGGCCGATACGCCCCCCGGGATCAGCGCCGGCGACATTGAAGTAGCGCAGGATAACGTGCTTCATTCCGGTGGCCGCCGACAGGTCCATCAGCATTCGCTCACTCATGAGCTTTGAGGCGCCGTAGGGATTGATGGGGTCCGTCGGTGTCTCCTCGCCGGCCTGGCCGCTCTCGGGCATGCCGTAAACAGCGGCGGTGGAAGAAAACACGAAATTGCGCACGCCGGCCGCCTGGCAGGCGGCGAGCAGGCTGCGAGTGGAGCAGGTGTTGTTCGCATAGTATTTGAGCGGGTCGCTGACCGACTCCGGGACCACGGTATGGGCCGCGAAATGCATGACCGTGTCTATCTTCCGGTCGGTGAGAATGCGGCGGATCAGAGCCTCGTCGCCGGTATCTCCCTGGACCAGATCCCCGTAGAGCACCGCCTCGGGAAAACCCGTGGACAGGTTGTCGAGGGTCACGAGCCGATGGCCGGCCTCGCCGAGCTGCCTGACGACATGACTGCCGATATAGCCCGCGCCGCCCGTCACCAGAACACCAGTTGGATCTGCCATTGGCTCCGCCATGGGTGCGAAAACGGCGATCATAACAACACCCGGACCACCAGGAACGTGAGCTGGCGCACCCCCGCTACATGGACTGTGATCTTCGGCCATCGCCGCGCCAAACCCGCCCCGACAGGCCCTTACCGGCGCGACAGATGCAGATACGCGATAATAACCGGCTTTCACGAGGAGCCGGCTTGGACGAGCAGCCCTATCAGCATCTCACCCCCGAACGCATTCTCGACGCCGCGGCTGAAGCGGGGTTTGTGCCCACCGGGCGGTTCCTGGCGCTCAACAGCTATGAGAATCGCGTGTACCTGGTCGATGTGGAAGACGGGGCCGGAATCGTACTGAAGTTCTACCGGCCCGGGCGGTGGTCGGAAGACCAGATCCGGGAAGAGCACGCGTTCGCCGTTGAGCTGGCCGGGTCGGACCTTCAGGTTGTCGCACCGCTGAGTACGGGCGGTGAGACGCTTCACTACGATGGCCGCTACGCGTTTGCCGCCTATCCGCGGGTGGGGGGGCGCTGGCCGGAACTCGGCACCCCGGCGGACCGTCGCCAGATGGGCCGGTTCCTCGGGCGTCTGCACGCCATGGGCGCTGCGGGGCGTTTCCAGTACCGGGACGCGCTCGACCTCGTTGGCGAGATGGAATATGCCGCCGCATTCATTCTCGAGGGCGACTGGGTTTCGTCCGATCTGACCGACGCCTACGAGGCGGTCGCCGGGCAGGTCATCGATACGGTGGCGGATGTCGCGGAGGCATTCGCCGGGTGCAGCTGGCAGCGAATTCATGGTGACCTGCATGCAGGCAACGTACTGTGGCGGGAGGGGCCCAGCGTCGTGGACCTGGATGACTGCGTCACCGGGCCCGTGGTACAGGACATCTGGATGTTGTTGCCATCCGAAACGGACCACAGGGAATCAATGCTCGAGGACCTCATCGAAGGCTATGAGACGTTTTTTTCGTTCGATTTGCGTGAATTGGGCCTCATCGAAGCCTTGCGTGCCCGGCGTATCATGACTTACGCGGCCTGGCTGGGTCGCCGGTGGGACGATCCGGCATTTCCGCGGGCATTTCCCTGGTTTGAAGAGGCCCGCTACTGGGAGCAGCACATATTGATGCTGAAAGAACAATTGGCCGTATTGCGGGAACTCGCATGAGCGGTATGCGTGCCGGGGTTGTGTTGGCCATCGTGCTCGCCCTGTCCGCATGTGGTGGCGGCGGTGGCGGGGGTGGTGCTGCACCCGCCGCGGTGCCGCCTCCGGCGCCCGTGCCGGATCCGCCCCCGGACCCGGACCCGGACCCGGTCCTGTCTCTTATACACATCTGACGCTGCCGACGAATCGAGTCGCGGGGGGTGGGGGGGGGTGGGGGGGTGTGTGTGGGTGGGGGGGGGGGGGGGGGGGGGGGGGGGGGGGGGGGGGGGGGGGG
>JARFQW010000008.1 GCA_029287575.1 Gammaproteobacteria bacterium
ATTTTCCCGAGCTGGGCCCGCCAGTCAAAAGACGGGGCGTAGCGGGGCCGCGCAGCGGCAGGGTAGAGCCCCGGATTGTGATTCTCCTCGTCGTGGGTTCGAGTCCCATCGTCCACCCCATTTTCCCGAGCTGGGCCCGCCAGTCAAAAGACGGGGCGTAGCGGGGCCGCGCAGCGGCAGGGTAGAGCCCCGGATTGTGATTCTCCTCGTCGTGGGTTCGAGTCCCATCGTCCACCCCATTTTCCCGAGCTGGGCGTGATTCCCGGTGGAACCTATGGTTGCTGCGCCGGTCGGTGACCAAGGGAAAAATTCCCGGGAGCGTGCCTCAGCCGGAACTTCCCGGTACGATGCGCAGCGTTTTTGACCACGTATTGACTGCGGCGTTCGATGCGCCGCAATTCTGGACCTTCAGGAGCACACTGTTGAACGTACGAGTCTGCATAATTGCCATTGCCATTGTCCTGGGCCTCGCTGGTTGCGGCGAACCTCCGGCTCCGGATACGCGTATTGCAGAGGACGCGGAGCCGGTCTCCGGGGCCGAGTCCGGCGGTGCGGAAATCGGTGCCTGGGGGATCGATCTGTCGGCAATGGACAAGGACGTGTTGCCTGGAGAGGACTTCAACCGCTACGTGAACGGGCATTGGCTGGATACGTTCGAGATGCCGGCGGACAAGGCGCGCTTCGGTGTCTTCATTGCCCTGCAGGAGCGCTCCACCGAGCAGGTTCACGAGATCGTATCTGAGGTGGCAGCGGCCGATACGGCGGAAGGGTCCCTGGAGCAGAAGGTCGGTGACTATTTCGCCACGTGGATGGATCTCGACGCACTCAACGCGCTTGGCAGCGAGCCGCTGGCGCCGCATCTCGAGGACATCGCCGCGATCGAGGACCTCGATGCGCTGATGGTCGCCATGGCCGATCTGCACGCCACGGCGCCGTTCGGCGTCGGCGTTATCCCGGACCCTGCCGACACCACGCGCTATGCCCTGTATCTCGGCCAGGCCGGCCTGGGCATGCCGGACCGGGACTACTATCTGCTCGAAGACGATCGCTTTGCCACCTTCCGGATTGCCTACCGGGACTACATCATCAAGCTCCTCGAGCTTGCCGGCATACAGGATGCCGAGACACGGGCTGATGCAATCATCGCTCTGGAGACCCGTATTGCCGAGTCCCACTGGACCAGGGCAGAGAGCCGGGATATCGAGAAGATCTACAACCCCATGACCGTGGCCGAGCTGGAGGGCATCGCACCGGAGTTTGCCTGGGAGCAGATGCTGGCAGGGCTCGGGCTCGCGGGCGTGGAGCCCATTGTCGTTGCCCAGCCTTCTGCCATGACTGCCGCGGGCGAGTTGCTCGAGAACGTGCCGCTGGATACCTGGAAGGACTATCTGGCCTTCCACTTCATCCGCGAAAACGCGACGTTTCTTTCCGAGGATTTCGACCGCGCGAACTTCGAGTTCTACCGGAAGACGCTCAACGGTATCGAGGAACAGCGGGAACGCTGGAAGCGGGGCGCCGACCTGGTGAACGCCAATCTTGGCGAGGCCGTGGGCAAGATTTATGTCGACCGGCATTTCCCGCCCGAGGCGAAAGCCCAGATGGACGAACTCGTGGCCAATTTGCGCGCCGCTTTCGAAGAGCGGCTGGCGGCGAGCGCGTGGATGGATGACGAGACGCGAGCGGCGGCCCTGGTCAAGCTGGGAACGTTCGAGCCGCGCATCGGTTTCACCGGGAAATGGACCGACTACGGGCCGCTGGAAATCGTTGCAGGCGACATGCTTGGCAATACGCTGCGCGTCGCGGAGTTTCTGTGGGAGGAGGACGTGAAGCGTCTCGGGGGCCCGGTGGATCGCGAAATCTGGCCGTATCCCCCCCAGACGGTCAATGCGTCCTACAGTCCGCTACTGAATCAGATCACATTCCCGGCGGGCATTCTGCAGCCGCCGTTTTTTGATCCTGAGGCGGATCCGGCGGTGAACTACGGGGCCATCGGGGGCGTGATCGGCCATGAGATCGGCCACGGCTTCGACGACCAGGGGCGCCGCTTCGACGAGAAGGGCCGGATCCGGGACTGGTGGACCTCGACCGCGGACGAGCGTTTCAAGGAACGCTCGAGTCGACTCGTGGCACAGTACGACGGCTATTCCCCGATTGAGGGCATGACCGTGAATGGTGAGCTGACCCTGGGTGAAAACATCGGCGACCTGGGCGGAGTCGAAATGGCCTACGCGGCCTACCAGCGGCATGTGGCCGCGCACGGCGAGCCGCCGGTCCTTGACGGATTTACCGGCGACCAGCGCTTCTTTATGGCATGGGCCCAGGTGTGGCGCGGCATGATCCGCGACGATGCCCTGCGTCAGCGCCTTGTCACGGCCCCCCACAGCCCGGCGCAGTACCGGGTCAATGGCGTGGTGAGAAACGTCGATGCATGGTACGAGGCCTTTGACGTGGAACCGGGAGCGGCGCTCTATCTGCCGCCGGAGGAGCGGGTTTCGATCTGGTAGGGGCCGGGACGGGTCACGTTTCGGGCCGGACGCGTCGTCCGAGGACCCTAGCGAGGGATACGGTATAGGCGGCAGGGCCGGATGCCGGTCTGCGCCCGGCGGCGTTCAGCATTTCCGTTGATGCCCGAATGACGGGCCCCGCGGCGGTTTGCGCTTACTCCCACATAACGGCGGTTTCGGCAGCCAGGGACGCTTCGAGCATCTGTACCAGGGGCCAGGCGCGCAAGGCGATACCGACAGTGTCTTTCTTCCGGCCGGATGTATCGTCCTGCTCGTCGTTCTCCTCGGGTTCCGGCTCCGCTTCCCCTTTTGCCTCGGCCGCGGCAAGCGCGGTCTTGAGCCGTTCCAGGGCACCGGGAATGTCCCCGGCGGCCAGCGCGCTCGGCACGGTGCCGCTGTGGCCCATCATGTCGAGTAGCTTCGCGGCGTCCTTCGAGACCATCGTGATGTTTTCGTAGGCCTTGGATTGAAACGTTACGGGCATGTCGGTCTTGTCCCCCGGTGAGAGTCTCTGGCGAATCGTATTTCACAAACCCCGAGGGTAGACCATTCGGTATCCCGTTGTGGGGGGAGCTCGTTCATAGCCCGGCGAGGGCCTTACGCCGGCCCGTTGTGTTCGACCTGCCCGCTATAGCCGGGTGGTAGCTGGACGAGAACCATGGAACGGATGAGGTCTTGCATGGCATCGGACCGACGCCCGGCTTCGAGGTCTTCCAGTATTTCCGGCGCCAGGTACGTCTCGGCGGGAAGCCGCTCCAGCAGGTGCCGGCTGTCCGCCGCGAACAGCTCACTGGGCGGCGAGAGGCGCAGTTGAATTCCGGGCTGATCGCCGGATGGGACCGGCTGGTAGACCGGGTTGACTCCCAGCGTTCCCAGCGCGTGGGGCCATTGATCGAAGCTGCGCCCGGCCCGGTGGTGGCCGCCATTGTGCCCGGCGATCTCCACAAAGGTCGCCCGCAGGAGGTCGTCGGGGACCCGGGCATCGCCCGGCCGGGGACCGTCGCCATCCAGATAACGGTCGACGACGTCGTCCGTCGAAAAAAACCGTGGCTCGAATTCCTCGAAAAGGCGCGCGTAGCCTGATGGCGGCAAGGCGAAGTTTCGGAATGCGCCGGGATTATGGCTTTGTCGTAGCGCGCAGAAGAACAACGGACTTCCCTGCCTGAGAACGCGGCCGAGGGATCCGAGCAGGTGTGCCTTGTTGCGCACGAAGTGGAAGGTGTTGACGCAGATGGTCGCGCCAAAGAACTGGTCGGCAAAGGGGAGCCCTTCTTCCAGGTCGCAGCATACGAAACGGGCTTCGGGAGCCACGATGAGCCGGCCGATCAGGAGCAGAAAGAAGTCCTGGTCTATGGCGGTTACCGGAATGCCAGCCGCGCAGAAATGCGCGGCCATGTGGCCGGCACCTGCCCCCAGGTCCAGGACCGGCGCGTCGTCTGCGCGGATGACGCTTGCCAGACCCATGGCCGCCACGTGTTCCGCATGACCCGGCCGGAAGACGAAATAGTCCCGGATCTCCCGATTCAAGGCGCCGGGGCCAGGGAACCGGCGCTCGAGCAGCGTCACGGCGGATTGCTCGACCCAGCGGTCGATGGGCGGCAGTCGCTTTCTGCTTCCCGGAGAGAGCGCGCCCTTGATGCGGTCCCGAAGACTGCGCCTGAACGCCCGCGTCGGACGGGTCAGGGAGGATTCGGCAGCGGTCTGCAGCGCTCTGTCGTATTCCCCTGCCCGAATCATTCGGCCGAGCGCCCTCACCGGCATGGGCGCCCCAGGACCCCGGGGAGCGAGAATGATCGGGATACCCGCAACGACGGGATACTCGGCGCAATCACAGCGCAGGATGCCGTAGTCGCCGAGCGGTCCCGAAACGGCCTCCGTGGCAGCCTCGATGGCCCCGCCACAGCCCGGACAACGCAGTCCGGCGGCGGGAGAAGGTAGCTTGCCGCGATGCTCACTTCGGCTCGCGGAAAAAAACGTTGGCGCTCTGGAAGGCTGCAACGGCTCATCCTCCGTGAATTTCTCGATCACAGTGCGCTACGAACGACCTCGAGACCCGGGCTGGCACGCGCCATGAATCTGCCTCGACAGGTACCGGGTTTCAGTATGCACTCGCCGCAGGACGTTCGGGAGATCCGTTTGGCGTCAACGAACAGCACGGCCTATTCTTTGCGTGCACTTGAACACCGCGGGATCTCACTTGACAAGATTGCGCCAGGAGAAAGGGGAAATCATGACACGAGTAACAATTTTGACAGCGGGTGCTGTCCTGGCTCTTGCCCATGCCGGGGCCGCCCTGGCCGAAAAAGGCGATACAAAAGCACTGGAG
>JARFQW010000055.1 GCA_029287575.1 Gammaproteobacteria bacterium
AGGGCCGTGATGCTGAGGCTCGCCGTGAGCCTTCTCCCGGCCGTCCTCGTCCCCTGGGTTTTGGTGGACGCCCGCCGTGTTGCGGACAGCGATTGCGACTCCGTGGGGTTTCAGACCGTGGTAGGGAACGAGAGGACTTCCCAACCCTTGGAGGACCGCGGCGGCGTCACCGTGTCGCTCTGGAATCCGCATGCCAGGCAAATCGGAGCGACTTGTCAGACTGCCCTGGCCGATGCGGCCCGGACCCGGTTTCCCGACGCCTGAGCGCTATCCCTCTGCTGAGTTCCTCGACCAGCTCGAGGAACGCCGAAGGCGTCCGGATCGGGTCCTGGTACGGCAAAATGCACTCCAGATACGGAGCGACGTGGCGGGATTCCTCGAGGCTGGTCCGAATGCACTCGACGGCTGCCTCGGCCGCCGGTCGGTTGCCTTCCGCACGAACCAGATCCGGCTTTTGGTTCGTTGGATCCCCGTGATCGTGCTTCTTGCCGAAGTGGCAGCCTGATGGCGTCCAGGAGAGTCTCTGAAGACACGATATGCCGGACACCGTGAAACGAGATGCGTGCCGACCGGATCTTCCGCGGCCGGCGCAATCAGGCATCTGTCCGGCGAGCCGCTCATCGGTTTACCGGGCCCCTACGCTCTTCGGTGGTTCTGTTGGCAACGCTGCGCGGTTTCGGGCTGACAATTCGCTTCAGAAGGGTCGTTCGCCCGTGACGTTTCCGGCGGGGGCATAGTTGCAGACCCAGATCTGCCCCTTGTCGTCACAAACCGTCATTGCGCAGCCCAGCGCCCGTGATTCGGCCCAGACGACCTGGGTGTAATGGCCGCACATCTGGCCGGCAGCGCAGGTGTTGGACTCGTAGTCGTAATCGGCCTTTTCCGAATCCCAGTCGTCAACCACGCTCGAGGGGCTGATGGACTGCACCTCGGTGCGGCCGTCAGACCAGGTCGTCGGGCTGGCCCAGGAGAGGTTTTCGCCGTACTTTTGCGCGAGCCGGCCCGTCTTTGGCCGGTGCTCCATCTCGCAGCCGCCGCTGGCCAGCTCATCGGCCCACTCCCGGGCAAACGCCGCCAACTCTTCCGACCAGGCCAAGGGGGGTACGCCTGCGGCCTCCCGCCAGTGATTATGCCGGGTCAGCAATTCCTGCTGCTGTGCCGGGGACAGCCCGTCGCTGGCGCGGGCGCTGGTTGTTGCGTCCTGCGCTCGGCTGCCCGGAGCCAGGGCAGAAAGGAGCGCGGCGAAGACCAGCGTGATCGTCGGCTTGTTCATGGCATCTACCCGTGGGTCTGGATCCGGTAAGGGCGTGGTGGCCCGGACTGTGAAGTTTAGGTGGTCCTGATCGATTGCGAGAGTTGTGGCGGCCGCCGGCGCAGCCCGTGATGTCTCCCCGGCGCATCCCACAATCGATGACTGACGCTCGCGGGCTTCCGGCCACCCTCGACCCGGGCTCGCCATAGAGATTGCGACCGGCGTGGCTATACTCAGTTTGACCGTCCGCGAGCGGTTTCAAGGGAATGGCCAACAGCAACAGGGGAGGGTGCATGTCAGTATCCATTTCGGCAACCACGAACGGCGTTTTCAGAATCCCCGACCCATCACGATCCGGCATGGCGGGGGTCCTCGTCGCCCTGCTGTGCCTGGCCATCGCGGGCTGCCACACGCTGGGTCCCAGCGCCGTCCGGAACGGCCGGGGGGCCTACAACGAGGCCATCGCCCAGACGAACCAGGAGCAGATGCTGATGTCGATCGTCAGAAACCGCTACCTGGAACGGGGCAGTCTGCTGGCGGTCACGAGCATCACCGCGAACGTGAGTTTCTCCACCAGCGCCGTGGTAGAGGCGGGGTTCGGTGACTCGGACGACTACGAGGGGAACCTGACGCCGTTCACCGGCGGCGCCTTCTACGAAGAGAACCCGACGATTTCCTATGCGCCTGTCGACGGCGAGCAGTATCTGCGCCGCCTGTTTGCGCCGCTGTCGGTGGAATCCGTTGCTGACCTGGCGGGTGGATTTATCGATCCGGCACCGATTTTCTGGACGCTGATCGAAAGCGTGAACGGACTGCAGAATCCGGGATTCCTGTTTGCGGAAACCGCGCCGGATCCGCGCTTTGCGCGCTTCGTCGAGCTCATGACGGGGCTGACCCAGGCCAATCGCCTGCACTGGGTGAAGCGACCGGGAGAGGGCGAAGGCTATGCCGTTGTCATCGACCACTTTGCCGATGCCCATGCCGCACAGGTTGACGAACTGCTCGAGATCCTGGGTTTGCCCGAATCCCTTGCCTCATCGGAGCCCGTGACCATCCCGGTACTCCTTGCCCTCGACGCCAGCGAAGTGGGCGGTATCGGCATGAGCACGCGGCCGATCTTCAGCCTCGTGGAGATCCTGTCCTCGGCTGTGGACGTTCCCGAGACGGACATCGAGAGTGGACGCGCCACGCGGTTTCCACCGCCGGGCGTTGCCGGCCGTGACCTGAAAGTTCACTACTCCTCGCGCCGCCCGGATAATGCGCTGGTCGCCGTGCGGCACCGCGGTGGCTGGTTCTATATTGACGAACGGGACCTGGCCACCAAGGGATATTTCCGGCTGGTGGAGTCCCTGTGGTCGGCGACGATTGCCGAGAGCACGAGCGGCGCCGCTACCAGGCCGGTGTTGACGGTACCAGTCGGCCGCTGACGTTGCGGATGTGGCGTTACGAGCTTACCGGGGCGAGGGCGCACTGGCGCCGAGATGGGTGTCGAAAAAGCGCAGGATCTTTCGATAGCCGTGTTTTCCGGTGGCCGGCACGCGCAACAGAGCGTGCTTGCCGCCCGGATAGGTCATCGTATCGAAGTCCAGTCCCCCGTCCTGCAGCGTCTTGAACAGCTTGGTGCTGTTGGTGAACAACACGTTGTCGTCGGCCATGCCGTGCATAATGAGCAGGGGACCCTTCAGCCGGGTGGCATAGGGAAAGACGCTGGCGGCTTCGTAGCCATCGGCGTTGTCCTGCGGCGTACCCATGTAACGCTCCGTGTAGTGGGTGTCGTAGAGGGCCCAGTCCGTTACGGGTGCGCCGGAGACACCGGCCGCGAACACGTCGGGGGCCTTGAACATGCACATCAGGGCCATGTAGCCGCCGTAGCTCCAGCCGTATACGCCGATCCGTTTAACGTCCACGAACGATAACGTACGCAGGTGCTCTACACCCCTTAACTGGTCGATCACTTCCACAACGCCGAGGCGCCGGTGGATGGGAGCGTCGAATGCGACTCCGCGGTACCCGGTACCGCGATTGTCGAGCGTGAACACGATATACCCGTTGGCCGCCAGCACGTCGAGAAAGCCGGCGGACCACCGGTTGGTCACGCTCTGGCCGCCGGGCCCGCCGTAGACGTAGACGATCACCGGGTAGCGCCCGCCCGGATCGAAGTCGGCGGGTTTGCGGATCCGGTAGTGGAGTGTTTGGCCGTCGGCTGCCGGCAGCGTGCCGAATTCTATCTCCGGCCGCGTGGCCAGGTAGGGATAGTAGGGATGGCTCTTGTCGAGCCGGTTCTCCTCGATGAACGCCAGCCGGCGCCCCTGACTGTCGAATACCGCGACCTGGGGTGGAGTTTCAACGTTCTGGAACGTGCTGACGTAAAAGTCGCCGCTGTCTGCAAATGCCGCCCGGTGCCAGCCCGCGGGTCGGCTCAGCCGCCGCGGTTTGCCGGTGCTTTCCAGAGGGGCCGCGTAGACGTGGCGTTCCAGGGGGCTGTCCAGCGTGCCGGTCAGATAGACCACCCCGCGGGCCTCGTCCACGTTCAGGACGGCGCTTTGGCCTCGGCTGCCGTGGGTCACCTCCCACGGGCCTTCGGTAAGGGGGCGAATCAACGTGCCGTCATTGTCATAGAGATACAGGTGCTTGTACCCGCTTCGGGATGAAGCCCAGACAAAGCGCGGCGAGGACTCGAGAAACATCAACTCGTTGTGCAGATCGATCCACGTGTCACTGGTCTCGGTCAGCAGGACCCGGGATTGCCCTGCGTTGGTATCGATTTTCAGCAGCTCCAGCGTCCTCTGATCCCGGGACTGGCGCTGAACGGCAAGGTGGCGGCTGTCCGGAAACCACGCGACTCGGGGCACGTAGATATCCGTGTCCGTACCGAGGTCCATCCAGCGGGTTTGGTCATCGGCCGTGGAGACGACGCCCAGCCGCACCGAGACGTTTGGCGTGCCGGTTTCGGGGTAGCGCTGCTCGTAGACCTTGAACTCCTCGGCATAAACCTCGAATCGCTCGACAATTCGCACCGGCGACTCGTCCACCCGGAGGAACGCTACCGCATGGTCATCCGGCGACCACCAGTAGCCCGTGTAGCGATCCATCTCTTCCTGGGCAATGAACTCGGCCACGCCGTTGCTGATCAGACCGCCGCCGTCGGTGGTGAGCTGGCGCTCGCGGTCGTTCTCCAGGTCGATGACGAACAGGTTCTGGTCACGGATGAATGAAACGAATCCGCCCTCGGGACTGAATTTCGGATCGGTCTCGCCTGCTTGCGTGGCGGTGAGCTGGCGGGTTTTTCCGGAAGCCATCTCGTAGAGGTAGAGATCGCCGTTTAGCGGAAACAGCAGGGAGCCTCCGTCCGGCGAGAACTGGTAGGACACGATGCCGCGCTGGTCGACGATCCGCAGACGTTCCCTGCGCGCCAGTTCCTCGTTCGACAACCGCTCCGGTCCGGCCACAATGTCCTCGGAGTCGACGAGCAGACGCATCGCGTCGTCCTCGATGTGATACTCCCACAGGTCCATCTGGAGCCGGTCGCGGTCCTTGCCCCTGAGAAAGGTGACCCGTGTGGAGTCCGGGGAGATGGCGACCGCGCGCGGCGCCGGGCCGCTGAGCTCGGGCGAGGCGAACAATCGATCGATGGTCAAAGCTTCCGTCGGTCCTTCCGCAGACAATGCGACGCCGCTAAAGCCTCCGGCTCCCACGGCCCCCCACGCGAGAGCCCGCAAAAAACCCTTCATAAGTTCCGCTCCTTGTCCCACCCGCACCGCGGCCGCCCACTATTCCGGTCGCAATGTAACCTATCGGCCGGGCTGCGGTAGCAGCGGGCGGGTGGGTGAATGTGTCACGGTCATGCTTGCGCATGCCGGTCCGCCGGCGCATCTGCGGGCGGGATCCGAGGCCAGCGAGCGGCACGCCCGCCGCGATATTGACTATGCTTTGAGCGCCCGGCGAGCGCCGCCCTCCGGAGTTCTGAGACTTCACCAGCGGGCGACCGGAGATCGTGGGCCCGTGTTGCCCGTTGACGGGGAACGTCTTCATTCCGGATACGAACACCGGGCGTCCAATGAGCGAGTAAAGAGGATATGAACGAACCAGTGCATCGAAGGGGTCCGTATGGAGTCCTTCGCACCACGTCGGCTGTTGTGGCGGCCGTCCTGTTGATCATGATCGGCGCCTGTGGCCGTGATGAACCCGCGCCCGCGCCGCAGCCCGAGCCGGCCGCCGAACCCGCAGAGGTGGTGCCGGCCCCTCCGGAGCCGTCCGCGCCCGTAATGGAAGCATCCGGCGCAGTTGCCGGCTATCCCACACAAGCCCTGTTTGGCGATACGCACGTGCACACGGGCTGGTCCGCTGACGCGGGCATGGACGGGGCAATTACCACGCCGGACGATGCTTACCGCTTCGCTCTCGGGGAGGAGGTCACCTCAAATACGGGTCAGAAGGCCAGACTGGCCCGCCCCTACGACTGGTTCATGGTGACGGACCACTCCGACGGCATGGGCACGATCAGCGAGATCGTGGCAGAGAATCCGGAGTTGATGGCGAATCCCGTTCTCAAGGGCTGGAGCGATGCCCTCAAGGGCACGGAGGAGGAGGCCGCCGCCGCCAAGAGCGAACTGATCGTGATGCAGTCCGAGGAACGTCTGCCGTCTGAGGTCATGGATCCCAAATGGATGGTGTCCGCATGGGAAAAGACCGTGGATGCGGCTGAAAAGTACAACGCACCCGGCAGGTTCTCGACCTTCATCGCCTATGAATGGACGGTCAACGCCAACGGCGGCAACAACCTCCATCGCAACGTCATATTCCGCGACGGCGCGGGGCGGACCCGGGACATGCTGCCCCTGACCACGTTCGAAACCCAGGACCCGATGAAGCTCTGGGAGTGGATGGCGAACTACGAAGAAAAGACCGGCGGCCAGGTGCTGGCCATCCCTCATAACGGCAACATGTCCAACGGCCGCATGTTCGAGGAGCAGCAGTTCGACGGTTCGCCGATGACGGCCGAGTGGGCGGCCATGCGGCAGCGCTACGAGCCCCTGTACGAGGTCACGCAGATCAAGGGGCAAAGCGAGTCCCACCCGGCCTTGTCGCCGAACGACGAGTTTGCCGACTGGGATCTCTGGGACCGGGGCAACCTGATTCTGAACCCGAAGCCCGAGGGCGCGCTGAAGTACGAGTACTGGCGGGAGGCCCTCAAATCGGGGATGCGGCTCGAAGACGAACTGGGGACGAATCCGTTCAAGTACGGCGCCAATGCCGCGACTGACACCCATACCGGGCTCTCCACCGCGGATGAGGACAACTTCTACGGCAAGTTCAAGACCACCGAGCCCCGTTCGGGTCGCTGGAATTTCCCCCTGATCGATGGTCCGACCGGTTCCTACATGGGCTGGGAGCAGGCCGCTTCCGGTGTGTTCGGTGTCTGGGCCACGGAAAATACGCGGGAGGCCATCTGGGATGCGATGAAGCGACGCGAGACCTTCGCCACCACCGGCCCGCGAATGGTGATGCGCTTCTTCGGCGGCTTTGGTTTCTCGGAGGCGGACCTGGAGGAAGACTTCGTCGCCATTGGTTACAGGGACGGTGTGCCCATGGGCGGTGATCTGTCGGCGGCGCCGGACGGCGAGACACCGACCTTCATTGTCACGGCGATCAAGGACCCCGAGGGTGCCAACCTCGACAGGATTCAGATCGTCAAAGGCTGGGTCGACGGTGACGGCAAGGCCCTCGAGCGGATCTTCGACGTGACGTGGTCGGGAGATCGGCAGCCGGGACCCGACGGCAGACTGCCGGCCGTGGGGGACACCGTCAATCGGAACGATGCGACCTACGAGAACACGATTGGCGCCCCGGAGCTGTCCGGTGTATTTACCGATCCGGACTTCGACCCGGCGCTGAAGGCGGTCTACTACGTGCGCGTACTGGAGATCCCGACGCCCCGTTGGACCCTCTACGACAAGGTCCGCTACGGAGACGAGATGCCTGAAACGGTGCCGCTGGTTCACCAGGAGCGGGGATTTACTTCGCCTATCTGGTATACGCCCTGATCGGGTGAAGACGCGCGGGTTCCGGGGCGCGGAACGCCGTAATGCCGGTCTCGACCCCGGGGACGCTCTGCTTTTTCGCAGGGCTGTCGCCGGGACCGGGCCGGGATTGCCGCCGGGAGTTTCACCTGCCAGGGCCCTCGGGCGTGTCGCGGGTCAGCCCATATCGAACAGGAGCACCTCCGCTTCCGACGTGCCGGCCAGACGCAGGGTGGCGGGTCCGGCCAGGGCGGCGCCGTCGCCGGGATACAGCTGCAGGTCGTTGACCGTGACACTGCCCCGGGCGACCTGGACCCAGGCTTTGCGGCCATCGGCCAGTTCGTGCCGAACCTCGTCACCGTCCTCCAGCAGGGTCGCGTAAAGATCCACGTCCTGGTGAATGGTCAGGGATCCGTCGCGGCCGTCCCGGGACCCCACCAGCCGTAGCTGTCCCTGTTTCTCCTCGGCCGGGAAGGCTTTCTGCTCATAGCCCGGCTCCAGGCCCTGCCGCTCCGGCAGGATCCAGATCTGCAGGAAGTGCACCGGCTCGGTGTCGGATGCGTTGTACTCACTGTGACGCACGCCGGTGCCGGCGGACATGCGTTGTACGTCCCCCGGCTGAATGATCGAGCCGGTTCCCATACTGTCCTTGTGTTCCAGCGCCCCGCCCAGCACATAGGAAATAATTTCCATATCGCTGTGGCCATGAGTACCGAAACCCTGGCCTGGCTGGACCCGGTCCTCGTTGATGACCCGCAAGGGCCCAAAGCCCATGAAGCGCTGATCGAAGTAGCTGCCGAACGAAAACGTATGGCGGCTCTCCAGCCAGCCGAAGTTGGCGTGACCCCGCTGTTCCGCGTGCCTGATAGCGAGCATGGCAACCTCCTGATATGGAACGGCCCTGGTCGGACCGATGAATCTCGTCTTGCCGTGGCTTATGGTCCTATGGTTCTCTAGTGGAAACAATACGGCATTTAGATGACATTCTGTCGCCGTATTGGCGACAATAGTGCAAGCAGGAATTCGGGAGCCGACGTGGACCGTATCGACAGCATGAAAGCGTTCACCCGGGTGGTGGAAAGCGGCGGCTTTGCCGCAGCGGCACGAGGCATGGGCCTGTCCCGGTCAGCCGTCAGCAAGGCGGTCAACAGCCTCGAGAGCTATCTCAGCGCTCAGCTCCTGCGGCGGAGCACCCGCCAGGTCACGCCCACGGAAACGGGTCTGGCTTTCTACGATCGTTGCGTTCGGATCCTGGCGGAACTCGACGAGGCGGTCTCGGCGGTTTCCGAGTTGCAGGAGCGTCCCAAGGGGCGGCTGCGCGTCAATGCCGCGATGTCATTCGGAACGATGCACCTGTCGAGGGTCGCGGCCGATTTCATGGCAATGCACCCGGACGTGCAGGTGGAGTTGGCCCTGACGGACCGTTTCGTGGATCCGATCGAGGAGGGTTTCGACGTGACGCTCCGAATCGCCGAAGCCGGCCCATCGACCAGCCTGGTGTCGCGGGAGATCGCCCCGGCACGGCGTGTGCTGTGTGCATCGCCGGCTTATTTGAACGAGGCGGGGGAACCCGAGAGCCCCACAGACCTGCGTCAGCATCGCTGCCTGCACTATGGCTACCTGGGTTCGGGGAGCCAGTGGCGGCTTGTCGGACCCCACGGCGATCGCAGCTACGCCATTGGTTGTGTCATGTGGTCGAACAATGGCGAGGTCCTGAGGGACGCCGCGCTTTGCCACCAGGGCATAGCGCTGTTGCCCACCTTTATCGTCGGCGAGGCGCTGCAGTCCGGCTTGCTCAGGACCATCCTGACCGACTTCTCTCCGCCGGAGATCATGCTGTGCGCGCTGTACCCCCGCCACCGGCATCTCTCGTCCAGGGTACGCCTGTTTGTGGATCTGCTCGAAGAGCGTTTTGCCAGCCGGCCCTACTGGGACCTGGTGGAGTAGGTCGGCCGGAGCAGTCAACCGGGCCTTGGAACCGGTGGCGTGGCGGTCGGCCCGACCGTCGCCCGGAGCACTTAATGCTCCGGTTTCGCCGCAAGCCGCGCCCTGTGCCGTTCCAGGAGCCGGGGCCACAGATCGGCGGCCTCGGGGATGTTCAGATCGAACACTTCAGAGAGGGTTGCGATGAGATCGTCCGCCGATTCCAGTGTCCGTTCGATGGCCTGCGCTGGCGTCAGACGCCGCAAGACGATGCCGCGCAGGGCCGCGTGCGTCTCCGGTGTCCGGCCCTGGACCACCAGGGTCGTGACAAAGGTCGAATCGGGGTCGCTCTGGAGTGCCCGACATTTCCGCGCCAGAGTCTGCTCGTTCCCGGCGCGGGCCGCGAAGTCGAAACAGGACTCCGCGCTGCCGTCGTGCTCATGGAACTCCCAGCGTTCGTTGTCCAGCCTGCGCAGGCCGACACGATAAGGCGCATGCCTGTGGGTCGATTCCCTCAGAGGAATCGGTTCCAGCATGCTGCCGCCAAAGCCCACGTCGGCCAGCCAGGGCCCGTCGTCAGCGCCCGGGATGTCGACGAGCAGGGTGAGGTGATTGGCTTCGGCGGCGTCGCCGCGCGCGGCCCGATTTCCGGCGGCAGCGACCCGCGTAACCCCGAGTCCGATTTCAGACAGAGCCCAGCCGAACAACCCGTTCTGCTCGTAGCACCAGCCGCCGCGTCGCCGGGTCACGATCTTCTCGTAGGCCGCTTCCACATCGATGGACAGGGGGCGCTGCAGCTGCACGTCGACGTTCTCGAAGCTGACACTGAGGACGTGCCGGCGATGAAGCGCCCGCAGCGTTGCCAGCGTTGGGCGGGCTTCACCAGCGAAGCCGATGCGCTGTAAATAGGCGTCCAGTTGCATGGCTTCAGCCTAGCGCGCGCAGGCGGACTTCGGTGAGGACCGATAGCCACTGTGTTTCGGCCCGTACGTCACTGCGGTCAGGCATGACCGCCGCGTGCGGTTACAGCGGAGAGGGGTTGAAATCGGCAAAGTGCGACTTCAGATTCCGGATATCGCTCCCGGCCCAGTTCCTGGGACGGGTCACTTCCACCCACGCATCGATGTAGTTGTCCGGTGCGATGTTGTGGCCGTAGCCCAGAGGTACACTGGTGGCGAGCGGAATGTCGAAGCCTACCTGTACGAACGTCACGATCGGAAACCAGCGCAGGTAGGGTGACACGTCGCGGCCCCGGGACTGGCCCAGCCAGTCCGGCCTCCTGTAGGCCAGATCAGGGGAAAAAAACGTCATGGGGTCACTGGCATACTGCAGATACACGATGCGCAGGGGTCCCCATGATGCGCCGTCGAGTTCGGGGAACCCGTCCTGCGTCATGAACCGGATCATGGAGCTGTCCCGGAAGGTCGGGCGCCACTGGGGCGAACCCGGGTTACGGTTGCGGGTCACATTGCGCCACACCTGGCTCGGGAACGGCGGGCCGCTCCATACCGCGCCGTCGATCGGATCGCCGATCATTGTGATGAGATCTGCCGAGTCCTCGGACCCGAGGGCGCCCAGACTCAGGCCGAACAGGTACAGGGCAGGGCGCTCGTCCCGGGGCAGCGCGGCCCAGTGGCGGTATACCGGCCTGAAGAGGGCATTGGCCGCTTCCCGGGCCAGCGACGGCTCGACCAGCAGGGTGAGCCAGCTGGGCAGGTAGGAGTACTGCATCGCCACGATGGCCGTATCGCCGGCATGCAGGAATTCCACCGTGTTGACACCGGAGGGATCCAGCCAGCCCGTGCCCGTGGGGGTTGCAATGATCAGGGTGGAGCGATCGAACCCGCCGACGCGCAACAATTCGTCCAGG
>JARFQW010000060.1 GCA_029287575.1 Gammaproteobacteria bacterium
CCCGCGGCCACGTGCACCTCGATGACGTCGACGCCTTCGAAATCGCCAATGTCCGGCACCCGCACCTCCACTGCCGCGGGTTCCGCGTCACTGCTCGCGGTCGCCGGCGCGGGGACCGCGGTTTCGGATGCTTCGGCGTCAGGCTCCCCCGCCGGACCTGCCGGCTCCTGGTCCGCCCCGGCAGGCTCGGGTGCCTGTCCGGCACCGGCCGCGCGCAGCGTCAGAATGACCGTGCCCTCGGAAACGCGACTGCCGGTATCCAGGGCCAGAGACACGACCTCGCCCGTCTGCGGAGCCGGCACGTCCATCGTCGCCTTGTCCGTCTCCAGCGAGATCAGCGGATCTTCGGCGGCCACCATGTCCCCCGCCTTGACGTGCACCTCGATAACCTCCACATCGGTAAAATCGCCGATGTCGGGCACCCGCACTTCGATATCGTTTGCCACGCTGTGATTCCCCCGGTCAGGCGTAGAGCGGATTCGGCGCGTCCGGATCCACCTTATAGCGTTCAATGGCTCCGGCCACGGTCTTGGCATCGAGCTTGCCTTCATCGGCGAGGGCCTTGAGGGCGGCCACGACGATGTGCCATCGGTCCACTTCGAAATGCCGCCGCAGCGCCACCCTCCCGTCACTGCGCCCATAGCCGTCGGTCCCCAGGGTGACGTAGCGGCCGGGCACCCAAGGACGTATCTGCTCGGGCACCATGGCCATATAGTCGGTGGCGGCGACAAAGGGGCCCTCCCGGTCAGCGAGGCAATGCTGCACGTGGCTGGGATCGGCGTGCGCCTCCGGCCGCAGGCGCGTCTGCCGATCATGGGTCCGGGCATCCCGGGCCAGCTCGCTGAAACTGGTGACGCTCCAGACGTCGGCCTGAATGTCGAAGTCTTCTTCCAGCATTTCTGCCGCCGCGATCACTTCCCGCAGGATCGTTCCCGAACCCAAGAGCTGGGCCCGGACCCGGCCCTTCCCGCCAACCCGCAGCAGGTACAACCCCTTGAGAATCCCTTCCTCGACGCCTGCCGGCATTGCGGGCTGCACGTAGTTTTCGTTCATGCAGGTGACGTAATAGAAAACGTTCTCCTGGTCCACATACATCCGGCGCAGCCCGTCCTGAATGATGACGGCGAGCTCATAGGCGTAGCAGGGATCGTAGGAGCGGCAGTTGGGGACCGTGGCGGAGATGATGTGGCTGTGTCCGTCCTGGTGCTGAAGACCCTCTCCGGCCAGGGTGGTCCGGCCGGCCGTGGCGCCGATCAAAAAGCCGCGTGACTGCATGTCGCCGGCGGCCCAGATGAAGTCACCCACCCGCTGGAAACCGAACATGGAGTAGTAGATGTAGAACGGAATCATGGCCACGCCGTGATTGGCATAGGCCGTGCCGGCCGCCGTCCAGCTGCAGAGGCCGCCGGCTTCGTTGATTCCGACCTGGATGATCTGGCCCGACGCGTCTTCCTTGTAGAACATCAGGCTCTCGGAATCCTCCGGCGTGTAGAGCTGGCCCACATGGGACCAGATCCCGAGCTGGCGGAACATGCCTTCCATGCCGAACGTCCGGGACTCGTCGGGAACGATCGGCACGATGTGCTTGCCGATCTGCTTGTCCCGGGTCAGGGCTGTCAGCATCCTGACCAGCGCCATGGTCGTGGATATCGCCCGCTCACCGCTGCCTTCGAGGTGGGTCTGGAAGGCCTCCAGGGGCGGAATCGTCAGCTTCGGCGCGGAGACGATTCGCCGCGGCAGAGATCCGCCCAGGGCCTCCCGGCGGCTCTTGAGGTAGCGCGCTTCCTCGCTGTCCTCGTCCGGAACGCAGAACGGGACCTTTTCCAGGTCCTCGTCCCGCACCGGGATGTTGAAACGGTCCCGGACATGACGCAGGTCTTCGAGGTCCAGCTTCTTCTGTTGATGGGCAATATTCAGGCCCTCGGCGGCCGGGCCCAGACCGTATCCCTTCACGGTCATCGCCAGAATGACGACCGGCTGTTCCGTGGTGTTCACCGCCTCGTGATAGGCAGCGTAGACCTTGCGGGCGTCGTGGCCTCCCCGGTTCAGCCGCCAGATATCGTCGTCCGACATGTTGGCCACCATTTCCAGGAGCTCGGGATACTTGCCGAAAAAGTGCTCCCGGGTATAGGCGCCTCCCTTGGCCTTGAAGGCCTGGTACTCGCCGTCGACGCACTCCTCCATCCGCTGGCGAAGCAGGCCGTGGGTGTCCTTTGCGAACAGCGGGTCCCAGCGCCCGCCCCACAATACCTTGATCACCTTCCAGCCAGCGCCCAGGAAGGCCGCTTCGAGCTCCTGGACAATGCTGCCGTTGCCCCTCACCGGCCCGTCCAGCCGCTGCAGGTTGCAGTTGATGACGAAAATCAGGTTGTCGAGATTCTGCCGCGCCGGGAGGGTCAAAGCGCCCATGGATTCGGGCTCGTCCATCTCGCCGTCACCGAGAAACGCCCAGACCTTGCGCCCGCTCTGCTCGATCAGCCCGCGGCTTTCCATGTACTTGCACATGCTGGCCTGGGAAATGGCCATCATCGGTCCAAGCCCCATGGAGACCGTTGGAAACTGCCAGAAATCCGGCATGAGCCAGGGGTGAGGGTACGAGGAGAGACCGCCACCGCCGACTTCGTGGCGAAAGGCAGACAGCTCGGCTTCGCCGAGCCGTCCCTCGAGGAAGGCGCGGGCGTAGATCCCGGGCGACGAATGGCCCTGGATAAAAACCATGTCACCGCGATTGTCTTCGGTGGCGCCCCGCCAGAAATGGTTGAAGCCGACCTCGTAGAGCGTCGCGGAGGACGCGTAGCTGGCTATGTGGCCACCGTACTCCGAACTCTCCCGATTGGCCCGCAGGACCATTGCCAGCGCGTTCCAGCGAATATAGGCCTCGATACGCTTCTCGACGCTGCGCTGACCCGGATAGGGCGCTTCCCGCCGCGGCTGGATCGTATTGACGTAGGCCGTATTGGCGGAAAACGGAAGATAGGCCCCGGATCGCCTGACTTCATCGATCATCCGATCGATCAGGAAATGGGCTCTCTGCCCCCCGTGTACGCGCAATACGGAGTCGATGGACTCCAGCCATTCGCGCGTTTCCAGAGGATCGATGTCATGGTGATCGTTTGGTCCGGACATAACAGTTTCCTGTACCTGCGGCCTGGAGTCGAAAGCTGGCGGAGTCACAGTGTAGGTCGGCTGAATTATAGGTGTGTTGCTGCTAGCATTCCGAACACGGCAGATGCCGGCTCGACAGCAGCATGGCCGGAAACCCGAAGCCTGGCAGCCCGAATTTTCCTCTCGCCCCGAAAGGGGACTGCAGGGGCCACGTCCCGACACGGTCCGCCGCGTCCCAAGGATCATTCATGAAACTGGCTCTGCCGACCCCGCTTCCGACCCGGATCAGCACACCGGCCAGCGCACCGACACCCGGTGGCGTCGGACGGCTGGACGCGCTGCTGGTGATCCTGTCCGCGGAGAACCCGGCGTTCAAGACGCTGCCCGACGGCCAGCGGCTGGCCCGGGAAGCAGCCCGGCGCGGCATCGACAAGCCGGGCGGGATCCTGTACTCCTCCATGCCGGGCGCGCGGGGCCGCCCGGCGATAGTCGGCCTTCTGAAATCCGGTGCGTCGGTCCATGAGGCACTGACCCTGAGCCGCAAGATCGTGGCCGCGGCCAGGCCGCTGCGGGCGAAACGTCTGGGCGTGCACGCGGCCGGACCCGGCGCCGGCGCGTGGCGCGCGGCCCTGGTGGACGCGGTTCTGGCGGCATCGTTCCCGATGCCTTCGCTGCGCAGCGAAACCGCCGACATTCATCCCCTCGAGGAGCTACGCGTCTTCGGGGGTGCCGACCTCGGGGCGGAGGGCCACGCAGCCGAGGCCGAGGGCAACGGTCTGGCCCGTTGGCTGACGGCGTTGCCTCCCAACGTGCTGAATCCTTCCGCCTATCGGCAACTGCTGGAAGAACTGGCGGAAAGGGAAGGCTGGAGCGCGGAGTTCCTCGACGTCGGAAGACTGAAAAAAGCCGGCGCGGGTGCATTTCTCGCGGTAGCCCAGGGTTCCGGCAACGACGGCGCCGGCATCATGCGTCTGAAATATCGCCCGTCCTCGGCCCGCAGGCCAAAGCTTGCACTGGTGGGCAAGGGCATCGTGTTCGACACCGGCGGCACAAATCTCAAACCCTTCCGGGGCATGCTGGACATGCACGGCGATATGCAGGGCAGCGCCGTTGCGGTCGGTACCCTGCTCGCCCTCTCGCGTATCGCCTGGCCCGAGCCCGTGGATTGCTGGCTGCCCATTACCGCCAACCGGACCGGCCCGCTGGCCTACACCTCCCGGGATGTGATCGAGGCCGGTAATGGTCTGACCATCGAAGTCATACACACCGATGCGGAAGGCCGGATGGCGCTGGCCGATGCGCTGGTACTGGCGGGGCGCGAGAGCCCCGAACTGATTATCGACTACGCGACGCTGACCGGTGCCTGTGTCGCCGCGCTGACCAGTCGCTATTCGGCGGTGTTCAGCAACCGGGAGCAATGGCTCCAGCCGCTGGTCGAAGCCGGCCGCCGCTGTGGCGAGCGCGTCTGGCCGTTCCCCTTTGACGCCGACTATGACGAGGCCCTCAAGAGCGATATAGCCGATGTGCTCCAGTGCAGCCTGGACAATGACGGCGATCATATTCTCGCAGCCCGGTTCCTGTCCCGCTTCGTGCCGCCCACGACCAACTGGGTGCACCTGGACCTGGGCTCGGGGCACCGCAAGGGCGGTCTCGGCCACATCCCCACGGCGTTCACCGGCTTCGGTGTGCGCTACACCCTGGAATTGCTGCAGCACACCACACTTCCCGAGCGAGACGCATGAGCCGGACATTCACGATCATCACACCGGACGACTGGCACCTTCATCTGCGGGACGGGGCCATGCTCGCCTCCGTCGTGGGCAACACAGCCCGTCGTTTCCGGCGCGCAATCGTCATGCCGAATCTCACACCGCCGGTCACCACGGTCAGCGCAGCCCTCGCCTACCGGGAGCGGATCCTCGATGCCGCCGGCGTCGATACGCCGTTTGTCCCGCTGATGACCCTCTACCTGACCGACAACACGCCAGCCGCGGAAATCCACGCCGCGGCCAGCGAGCCGGCTGTCCAGGCCGTGAAACTCTATCCGGCGGGAGCAACCACCAATTCGGACTCCGGCGTGACGGATCTCGCCCGCTGCATGCCCGCGCTGGAAGCCATGGCGGAAACGGGCCTGCCGCTTCTGGTCCATGGCGAGGTGACCGCCCCCGACGTGGACATCTTCGATCGCGAACGCCGCTTTATCGACGACATTCTCGAGCCGCTGAGCCAGCGTCTCGAAAGCCTGAAAATCGTGGTGGAGCACATTACCACCCGGGATGCGGTGGACTGGGTGCGTTCCGGACGGGACGGCATTGCGGCCACGATTACACCGCAGCACATCCTGCTGAATCGAAACGCGCTGTTCCAGGGCGGCCTCCGGCCGCACGTCTATTGCCTGCCGGTGCTCAAGGCCGAACAGCATCGTGAAGCCGTCGCCGAGGCGGCGTTCAGCGGCGAGGGGCGATTTTTCCTGGGCACCGACAGCGCGCCACACCTGCGCGGCGACAAGGAGTCGGCTTGCGGCTGTGCCGGGATCTACTCGGCACCTGCGGGGCTGGAACTCTATGTGGAGGCATTCGACGACGCCGGCGCCCTCGACCGGCTGGAGGCCTTCGCCTCGCTGAACGGGCCGCGCTTCTACGGCCTGCCGGTAAACGAAGGCCGTGTCCATCTCCGGGAAGAGCACTGGCAACTGCCAGCCGTCATGCCCTCCGGCACCGGCGGAGAACTGGTACCTTTCCGGGCCGGCGAGACCATTCGCTGGGCGATCACAGGAGTCGATCCGCAATGAATGCACAGGACTCCGATCCGTCCGAACTCAAGGGCCGGCCGGTCGGTCAGCGATTCCGGGGGTTCCTCCCGATTGTCGTGGACGTGGAAACCGGGGGCTTCAATCCGGTCACCGACGCCCTGCTCGAGATCGCCGTGATCGTCGTCGGTTTCGATGATCAGGGGCAGCTCGTGCCCACCGAGGAGCACTGGTACCACGTCCAGCCGTTTGCCGGTGCCAACATCGAGACCGCAGCGCTGGAGGTCAATGGCATCGACCCGCACCACCCCCTCAGACCGGCGGTCCCGGAGCGTGACGCGCTGCAGCGGGTGTTTCGCGAAGTTCGCCGCTCGGTTCGGGACAACAGCTGCACGCGGGCGATCCTGGTCGGCCACAACGCCGCCTTCGACCTGGCATTTCTCAACGCGGCGGTGGAACGGTCGGGGATCAAGCGTAATCCGTTCCATCCCTTCAGCTGCTTCGATACCGCGACGCTGGGCGGCGTGGCCTATGGCCAGACGGTCCTGTCGCGCATCGCCACGGCGGCCGGTTACGAGTGGGACTCGGACGCGGCACACTCGGCAATCTACGATGCCCGCCTTACCGCCGACGTCTTCTGCGGCATCGTCAACCAGTTTCGGGGCATATACGAAACCCAGCGCCAGGGCCCGGCAGCCGGTTCGGACCGCTAGGGGAGCAAGAAAGCGGAGCAAAAAAAAGCCGGCCTGTTAAAGGCCGGCCCGGATTGGGTGCCTGCTACGGCGGACGGCTTCAGGCAGCTTCGCTCAGAAGCGTTTTCAGTTCACCGGAATGGTACATCTCGACAATGATGTCGCAGCCCCCCACGAGCTCGCCATTCACATACAGCTGCGGGTAGGTGGGCCAGTTGGAATAGGTCTTCAGCCCCTCCCGAATCTCGGGGTCTTCGAGAATATTCACGTGGGAAAACGACGCGCCCAGCGCCTGCAGGGCGGCCGCCACCTGCGCGGAAAATCCGCACTGCGGGAAGTCCGGAGATCCCTTCATGAAAAGCACGACCTTGTCTGCGCTGAGCTGGGCCTTGATGCGTTCGGTTACGTCCATAGTCATTCCTCGTCGAGTGTTTGCGATTTCTTAGACGCCGATTTGACGATTTTTATCCGGTTGTCGACAGCTTTGACGCCCTTGGCGTTCCGCGCCAGACGCTCGGCCTGGTCTCTTGCGATCGAGTTGTCCACGACTCCCTCGAGAACCACCGTGCCGCGAAAGGTATCCACGTTAATCTGAAACGCGTCCACATAGCGGTCGCCGATGAAGCTGCTCTTGACGCGCGTGGTGATCCCGCTGTCGGTGGCAATCTCCGAGCCGGTCCGGGGGTCCTTGCCAATGTAATAACCGGCGGCGGCCGCACCGCCGATGAGCACCGGAACGCAGCCGGACAGCGCCACCATGCACAGCACGGGCACCAGAGCCCGAAGCCACCCCAATCTTCCCAAAGCCACCGCCTGCCCCCCGATTAGCCGCTCGTGATCCTCTGTCTCAGAGCCCACGCTGCGCCCACCGCAGCCCCAGCGTCTTGAGCAATGTCTCCTGCGCCTCCCGCGGCATGCCCGGCCAGGCCGCTATTTCCGCGCCGGTCCGCAGGCATCCCTCGCAGTAGCCCCCGCGGTCCAGTACGCATATCCCGACACAGGGAGAGGGAACCGCATCCACGGTGCCGCGATCATCCAGGTCGGCAGCCGCGGCAGCCGATGTGTTTCCGAGCCGCAACGCTTGGCTCAGCCGGCGTAATTGGAAGCAACGAAGTCCCAGTTCACGAGGCTCCAGAACGCCTCAAGGTACTTCGGCCGCGCGTTGCGATAATCAATATAGTAGGCATGCTCCCAGACGTCGCAGGTCATCAGGGGCGTGCCGTCACCGGTCAGCGGAGTATCCGCATTCCCGGTCTGGGCGATCGCCAGCGAGCCGTCCGGATTCTTCACCAGCCAGGCCCAGCCCGACCCGAACAGCGTGACGGCCTTGTCCGTGAAGGTGGTTTTGAACGCGTCGAAGGACCCGAACGTGCTGTCGATAGCCGTGGCCAGGTCGCCCGCAGGGGCGCCACCGCCCGACGGGCTGAGGCAATGCCAGTAGAACGTGTGATTCCAGATCTGCGCGGCGTTGTTGAACACACCGCCTGACGACTTGCGGACGATGTCGTTGAGGTCCGCATCGGCGAACTCGGTGCCCTCGATCAGACCATTGAGCTTGTCCACGTACGTCTTGTGGTGTTTGCCGTAATGGAACTCCAGTGTCTCTTTCGAAATGTGCGGCTCCAGCGCGTCCATGGCGTAAGGCAGCTCGGGCAGCGTGTGCGGCATTGGAAAACTCCTCGGTTGAGAATGTCAGCGCCGGGTGGCGGCGAAAAAAATCCTGCGTCCGCCTGCGGCGGCCGATCAAAAAGGCCGGGCGTTTTCTGGCCCGGCGCGCGGCCTGCGAGTATACCAAACCCGCCGGCAGACACTGGCGCCCCGTATACTTCGGAGCAGATGCTCCAATCGTTTCGGGTCCGCGATGAATAACCCCGTGCCTGCTCCCCCGGCTTCCCTTCCCGACGACGTCCAGCGCGCACTCGACGAGGACGTGGGCTCCGGGGACGTCACCGCCTCGCTGATTCCCGCCGGCGCCACTGCCCGGGGACGGGTCATCGTCCGGGAACCGGCCGTTGTTTGCGGAGTGCCCTGGTTCGATGCGGTGTTCGCGTCGCTCGACGGCGGAATTGCCGTGGGCTGGGCCATAGCCGAAGGAGATTCGGTCGCCGCCGACACCATTGTCTGCGAGCTGGCCGGTCCGGCCCGGGCAATGCTCACAGGGGAACGTGCCGCGCTGAATTTCCTGCAAACGCTGTCCGGAACCGCAACAACGACCCGCGCGTACGCGGCTGCGGTGGCGGGCACGGCATGCCGCGTCCTGGACACCCGCAAGACGGTGCCCGGCCTTCGGGACGCACAGAAGTACGCGACGTCGGTAGGCGGCGCGGTGAACCATCGACACGGTCTCTGGGACGCCATATTGATCAAGGAAAATCATCTGATGGCCGCGGGCGGCATCGCGCCGGCGGTTGCGGCGGCCCGGCGCCTCCATCCGGATCTCAGGATCGAGGTGGAGGTAGAAAATCTGGCGGAGACCCAGGCCGCTCTCGAGGCTTGCGCGGACATCCTCCTGCTCGACAATTTCACCATCGAGGAACTGCGCGAGGCGGTGAGACTCGCCGAACCCTCGGCCAGTGTGCTCGAGGCCTCCGGTGACATTACGTTGGAAACTCTGCCGGCTGTCGCCGCCACGGGGGTGGACTTCGTGTCAATCGGCGCGCTGACCAAACATGTTCGCGCCATCGACTACTCTATGAGATTCGACATTAATTAGCGATTCTATTTACCTGTTTTACATACTAATAAACGGAAACTCAGGAAAATAGCCCATCGCAGGCCGGGTGATTCCGAGGGTAAACCGATCGAACGCTTGTTTGCCTCGCCGGGGCAAATCGGATACAAATAGAGGCATAGCCCTGCGCCATTCCGGCGCGATCCGGCCGTGGACACGGACCTGTCTCCGGGCCGGCTTTCAGGAGGACCTATGTCTGGACTTACTTGGACTTTGCTCGGCCTCGGCCTGTTCGGTGCTCTCGCCTACCGCCGTTCCTCGCTTGCAATCTGGACGGCCGCGATTGCCGCGTTCCTCGCAGCCCTGCAGCTGGCAGGCGGCAGCCTGAGCCCGATTCCATGGATCGTTTTCGGCGCCGTGGCCGTCGTGCTGAATCTCAAGCCTCTCCGCCAGGCCCTGCTGAGCAAGCCCCTGCTCGGCTGGTTCCGGAATGTTCTGCCCCCCATGTCCCAGACCGAGAAAGACGCCATCGATGCCGGCACTGTCTGGTGGGACGCGGAGCTGTTCTCGGGTAAGCCTGAATGGAACCGCCTCCTGACTGCCCCCGCGGCCACGCTTTCCGACGAGGAGCAGGCGTTTATCGACGGTCCCGTCGAGGAGTTCTGCCGGCTTCTGGACGACTGGAAGATCACCGAGGACCTCAACGACCTGCCCGCGGAGGCGTGGGACTTCATCCGCAAGCATCGTCTGTTCGGCATGATCATTCCGAAGGAGTACGGTGGACTGGACTTTTCCGCCCGCGCCCAGTCGGAAATCGTCATGAAGATCGCAAGCCGGAGCGTAACCGCGGGCGTAACGGTCATGGTGCCCAATTCCCTGGGGCCCGGCGAACTGCTCATGCATTACGGAACCCAGGAGCAGAAGGACCACTATCTGCCGCGCCTGGCGCGCGGCGAAGACATTCCCGCGTTCGCGCTGACCGGTCCCCACGCCGGCTCCGACGCCGGGTCCATGCCGGACATGGGTGTCGTGTGCCGCGGCGAATATCAGGGCCGCGAGACGCTGGGCTTCCGGGTCAACTGGTCCAAGCGCTACATCACCCTGGGCCCCGTGGCCACTCTGCTGGGTCTCGCCTTCAAGGCCCGGGACCCGGAAGGCCTGCTGGGCGGGGACAAGGACCTGGGCATCACCTGCGCGCTGATCCCGACGGATACCCCGGGGGTGGACATCGGCCGCCGCCACAATCCCGGCGCTTCCTTTCAGAACGGCCCGAACGAAGGCAAGGACGTTTTTGTTCCCATGGAGTGGGTCATCGGCGGAGAGGCCCAGGTCGGCAACGGCTGGAAGATGCTGATGGATTGCCTGTCAGTCGGCCGGGCCATCTCTCTCCCCGCACTGGGCACCGGCGCGGGCAAGATGTCGGCGCGCACGACGGGAGCCTACGCGAGAATCCGGCGACAGTTCCGCACCCCGATCGGCAAATTCGAGGGAATCGAAGAGGCTCTGGCCCGTATCGGCGGCGTGACCTACCGGATGGACGCCGCAAGGGTGGTCACCGCGGGTGCGCTCGACCAGGGCGAAAAGCCCTCCGTGCTGTCGGCCATTCTCAAGTACAACAACACCGAAGGCATGCGCACCACGGTCAATGACGCGATGGACGTCCATGCCGGGCGTGGCGTGTGCCGCGGACCGCTGAACTATCTCGCCGGCACGTACGGCACCATTCCCGTCGCCATAACGGTGGAAGGCGCGAATATTCTCACCCGCAGCATGATCATCTTCGGCCAGGGCGCCATCCGCTGCCATCCCTATGTGCTGAAGGAAATGCTTGCCGCCGCCAGTCCGGACAAGCGGCGCGGTCTGGAGGACTTCGACGCCGCGCTGTTCGGGCACATCGGCTTTACCATCAGCAATGTCGTTCGCAGCCTCGTCATGGGCCTCACCGGGAGCCGCTTCGTCCGGGTCCCCGACCTGGGACCCACCGCCGGCTATGCCCGCAGGCTGACCCGCTACAGCGCGGGGTTCGCGGTTGCGGCGGATGTTGCCATGCTCACGCTGGGTGGTGACCTGAAGCGGCGCGAGAAGCTCTCCGGACGCTTTGCCGACGTGCTGAGCCATCTCTACATGGCCTCGGCGGTGATTAAGATGCATGAGGACCAGGGCCGGCCGGCGGCTGACCTGCCCTTCGTGCGCTGGGCGCTGGAAGACTCGCTTTCGATCATCGAAGACCGGCTTGCGGGAATCTTCCGCAACTTCCCGTCACGCTGGACGGGCCGGTTGCTGCGCATGATCGTCCTTCCGACAGGCCAGCGCCAGCGCGGACCTGACGATCGCCTGGGACACAAGGTGGCCAGGCTGCTCATCAGCCCCTCACCGGCCCGGGACCGGCTCACCCAGGGTCTCTATCTGACCATGGACCGGGACGATCCGGTGGGGCTCATGGACCTGACCCTGGAGAAGGTGATGGCCGCGGAACCCGTGGAGCAGAAGATCGGCAAGGCCCTCAAGCGATCGGTCAATCCGGTCAACTACGAGCGCGTGCTCACGGAAGCCCTCGGCGCGGGAGTGATCAACGACCTCGAGGCCGAAACCGTCCGCGAGGCGATGATACTGACCACCGAGGCCATCCGGGTGGACGACTTCCCGGGCCGGTCGGCGGAAGCCGGCCAGCAGGCCGCCTGACCGGGAACACAAGGCCAGCAAAAAGGGCGCCCTCGAGGCGCCCTTTTTTTTGCCTGCCAGCGTTGATCACACGGCCGGCGCGAACGTGGTGTCTGTCTACGTGGTACGAGTGCCCATGCCCGAGCCGGCCTCGAAGATGCGCTGCGGCTCATGCACGCCGTAGCCCTGGGCATAGTCGACCCCCATGCCGCGCAACATCGTGATGATTTCGTCGGTCTCGACAAACTCGGCGATCGTCTTCTTGCCGGTGAGATGGCCGATCTCGTTGATCGAGCGAACCATCTCCCGATCGATCGGATCGTGCAGGATCTCCTTCACAAAGCTGCCGTCGATCTTCAGGAAGTCCACGGGGAAGTGCTTGAGGTATCCGAATGACGACATGCCCGTGCCGAAGTCATCGAGAGCAAACCGGCAGCCGAGCTCCCGCAGGGAGTTGATAAAGCGGCTGGCCTGGGCGTAGTTGTGGATGGCGGCAGTCTCGGTGATCTCGAAACAGATCTTTCCGGGATTGAGTCCGCTGGTTTCGAACTGTTCGATCACGAACGGCAGGAACTTGTCATCCACCAGGCTCTGGCCGGAGAGGTTGATCGAGCACATCATCAGCCGTTCCCGCTCGTCCGCTTCCGAGACCAGCCAGCGCAGGGCGTTCTTGATGACCCACCGGTCGATGGCCGGCATGAGCCCATAGCGCTCGGCAGCGGTGATAAAGACATCGGGCGAAACGACCTGCCCCTGCTCATCCCGCATGCGGAGCAGCAGCTCATAGTGGGCGCCGCTGTCCTCGGTCTGAAGCGGCATGATGGACTGCCGGAAGAGTTCGAAACGTGCCTCCTCAAGGGCCGTATTGATACGCGCCGCCCACTGCATTTCCTTGCGTCGGCGCATCAGGTCGATGTCATTTTCCCGGTACGTGTGGATTCGGTTGCGGCCGGACTCCTTGGCCGCGGAACAGGCGCTGTCCGCCGCGGTCAGGAGTTCGGCGACGCTTTCGGTCTCCGGTCCGATCGGCACCACGCCCACGCTGGCCCCGAGCCGGAACGTCCTGTCGTCCCAGACGAACTTGAAGCCCTGTACCGCGGACAGCAGAGCGTGCGCGGTCTCCATGGCCTCGTCGGTCGTACAGTTCTCGAGCAGGACGCCAAATTCATCGCCTCCCAGCCGCGCCAGGGTGTCGCGCCAGCGAATCTTGGACTTGAGCAGTGAAGCCAGCTGCCCCAGGAGCGCGTCGCCTGCGGAGTGACCGCAGGAGTCGTTGACGATCTTGAACTGATCCAGGTCGATGTAGCACAGCGCGTAAGACGCTTCGCGGGACCGCGCGAGCTTGAGTGCGCGGTCCAGCCGGCCTTCGAACTCCGAGCGGTTGACGAGGCCGGTCAGCATGTCGTGGCTGGTGTGGTAGCTCAGCCGGCGGTTCAGCTCCCGGGACTCGCTGACGTCATGGAAAACGAGAACGCCGCCGAACACCTGGCCTTCGTCACTGCGTATCGGAGACGCCGTGCTCTCGATATAGAGCTCGTTGCCGTCGCGCCGGATCAGCAGCGTCGGCCGTACCGATTTGATCGACCGGTTACGGCGAATCGCCACTGCCAGCGGGTTCTCGAGGGGCTCGCAGGTTTCCTCGTGAAAACCGCGGAAAATCTCGTCGATGGAACGGCCATAGGCGTCGTCCAGTTTCCAGCCGGTGAGATCCTCGGCGATGGGGTTGATGTACTCCACGCGGCATTCCGCGTCCGTCGTGACCACTCCGTCACCAATGGACTGCAGGGTGATCTGGGCTCGCTCCTTCTCGCGAAAAAGCGCCTCTTCGTAAAGCTTCTGATCCGTGATATCGAGCTCGACACCGATCAGTCGGCACAGCCGTCCATCTTCGTCGATCTTGCCTTTCGCCCGGCTGAGGACCCAGCGCCAGGAGCCGTTTCGCTGGCGCATGCGATGGACGCTTTCAAAGAGTTCCGAATGGCCTTCGAGATGATCGCGGATCTTCGACTGGACACGGCCCATGTCCTCGGGGTGCACCAGGTGCCGCCAGTCGGGTATCTCGCCATCCAGCTCATCCTCGCCGTACCCCATCATGGTTTTCCAGCGAGTGGAAAAGCGGATGTTGTTTGTTTCGACGTCGAAATCCCAGATGCCGTCATTGCAGGCATACTTGGTGAGGCTGTCCCGCTCGCGGATGTCCGAGATCTCCAGCCCGGTACGCAGATTGGTGATCCCCGCGGAGACCGCGGCCGACGCGAGCTTGATCAGAAGACGCTGCTCGACGTCCCAGTCCCTGACCGGTCGGGCATTCAGAAAGAACAGGAACCCGGACGGGCGCCCCTCGATGAGCACCGGCGCACACAGCACGGCGCCGACCCCCATGGCCCGGAACAGCACGCCACCGGACTCGTCCTCGGCCTCCGCCGTATCGCGGATCTCTCCGATGCGCGCATCGGCAAGCTGCTCATCGAGCCAGGAACATTCCTCGAGCGAAAGCCCCTCGAGGTCTTCCGGCCGGCAGCCGGACATCATCGAACAGGCATGGCTGACCCGATCGATGGAGCGGCCCTCTTCCGCAAGCAGGGCCATGCAGACGCCGTCGACGGCGCCCGATTCCCGCAGCCCGCCCAACGCCGAGCCCAGGGCGGCATCCGCGTTTTCGGGGTCGAGGGTCAGCAGATCGACCAGGCAGCGGGCCACGAACGGATCCACGCCAGCCTTGCTGACGGCATCCTCGGATGATCCATGTGGACCCAGTCGCGTTGCGATCCGGACCCCGCCTCCGCTGTTGACCCCATCGGTCACAGGGGCAAAGACCTCGGCTGAAAATCCCGTTGTAAGTCGTTGTTCATAGGGGGGAATTTTTTTTAGGCATTGTGGCCGGTCTGGACGCAATTTACAAGGAAGGCCAGCGGCTTTCATCGACGCCGATCACAGATCGAGCCAGTGCCAAAACCCGGACCGGAAAAAACCGCGCCAGGAGCGCGCAAGACCCTGATTATGCGCCTGTTTGACTAGATGAGGCCATCTTGCCGCGCAATTCGCTCCAGAGCTTCCTCCATCATCGCCCTGGCGCGGCCGGTCGTCCGGTAGAGCCAGCTGTGGAGTTCGGCGTCTTCGGGGCTCAGGCTGACACACTGGGCGCTGTAGGTTTCGAAGGCCGAAAGAGCGATGACCAGCTCGGCGAGATGCCGCGGGCACTCGCACGCAACGGTCGAGGATTCAGAAGAAAACCGCTCCAGTTCGACCGGCGAGAACCGCGTCGGGGCGACACCGCTTCCGGTACTGTCAGTGGGCCCTGCTTCGTTCGATCGGGTGGCGGCGCGAGGGAGCGCGCCGGAGGCCGGGACACTCCTGACCGCGAGGCCCAGCTCCGCCAGACCCACCGGCGCGCGTAGCGCCGTGACCGGGTGCTGCTCCAGGCTTGCCAGAACCGGTTTGCGGGCGATGCCGTAAACGACGATGGCGCGGGCTGCGCCGGACACCGCCAGGAAATCGACGATCTCCTCGACGGTGTCAGCCTGCACGGTGGGATATTCAAGCAGGAGAAGATCCGGCCGGGACTGCCGGCAGGCCGCGGCGAAATCCGCGGCCCGGGTCTCGGCGACGGCCACCTCCAGGCCGATGCCTTCTGCTGCGCCGTCCCGCAGGCGAATGGGCAACGCAACGCCGAGCAGGCCTGCCCGCAGCAGGGGCGCTGCAATGCCGGAAGCTGCCTCCTGGGCCGCAACCTGCGCCGCATCCCGATGCACGCGCCTTGCCAGCTCGGCCAGCGACAGCGTGGCCACCGTGCTGATCGCGTTGCCCAGGTCCACCAGGCGCTTGATCAGCGTCAGTCGCTCCACGTCCTCGCGGCTGTACATTCGCGCCCGGCCTTCCTGGCGAACCGTCGTCACTGCACCATAGCGGCGCTCCCAGGCCCGGAGGGTGACCGGGGGGACGCCGGTGAGTCGCGCCACCGCACCGATCCGATACCAGTCGTCCCGGGATTCAGGTTTTGTCATAGGTTTTGGCTCATCAGGGAAGCGCCAGATAGTACATTTGTTACACAATCAACCCAAAACCCCCTCTGCTGGAAAACCATCCATTGTGTCTCTAAGCTGAAACAATGCGGCCGCCCACGGACGTGAAACGGGGCGGACCGCGAGGTAAACGGGCCGCATCGCGGTCCCCTTCAGACTGACGGAGGCGCGTATGGGTGGAGTCTGGGTTGTGGTCGCAACGAGTGCTCGATGCAGGATTTTCTCCCAGAAAGCACATGCCGCTCCGCTGGAGAC
>JARFQW010000063.1 GCA_029287575.1 Gammaproteobacteria bacterium
CTACCGGGCAACGGCGGAAATCGATATCCAGTGCCCGGAGATTACCGACGTGCCCGGCGTTGCCTGTGGCGAGGTGGACCGAAGCCAGCGCGTGGACCGGCTGAATGACCAGGTGATGAGCCGGGCCAACCTGGCCGAACTCATCGAGAAATACGACCTTTATGACAAGGAACGCGGCGGCGGCCCGCCTGAGTCGGTGATCCGCGAAATGCGGCCCAACATCCACGTCGATCTCACTCTGGACGAAGACGATCCGCGCAGCCGCCGGCCCGGCGAGATCATGGGTTTCACGATTTCCTACTACTATCGCGATCCAGCCGCCACCCGCGACGTGACGCGCGAGCTTGCCGGCCTCTTCGTTCGCGCCAGCGCGGAGCGCAGCAGCGCCGCGGTCACCAACGCCGAAGAGGTCTTGCAGAGACAGGTCGAGAACTTGCGCGGGCGGCTGCAGAACCAGGAGGGTCTTCTCGCCGAGTTCCAGACGCGCAACCCCGGCGCCATGCCCGAGGATCGGAACTTCAATCGCACGCAGCTGGAACGCAAGCAGTCCGAGCTTCAGGGCATCGATCGCCAGCTGAGAGATCTGGACGGCCAGCTCCAGATTATTGCCAATCAGATCGTCAATACGGATCCCTACATCGGTGCAGCCGATGTGCCCGGCGGAGTCACTGCCGGATCCCTCGAGAGCTGCCGTGCCGTCCAGGCCCAGTTCAGGGATCTCCTTGCCCGCTACAGCACCGAACATCCGGATGTGGTTCAGGCCCGCCGGCAGCTGGAGCAGGTCTGCGGCGCGACCGGGACCGGCCTGCGGGAGGCCATCGAACTGCAGCTGGCCACCCGCCGGGCCGAGCTGGATGAGCTGAAACGCGGACTTCCGGCGGAACATCCCGACGTACGCCGGCTCGAGCGGATCGTTCAGAGCCTGGAACAGGATCTGCAGAACGCGCCGGTCGAGAACACCAGCCGACCGCCGGACAACCCGGTCTACGTGCAGCTCACGATCCGGCAGCAGAGCCTGCGCTCCGAGGCCGGTGCCCTTCGCGGCCGTCGGGACGCTCTCGTGAGCCAGATCGGCACACTGGAGGGCCGGCTGGAGATCGCCCCCGAGGTGGAACGCGAACTCAAGGAACTGCTGCGCGGTTACGATCAGGCAAAGAAGGGTTTCGACGAGGCCGAGCTGAATCTGATCGACCTGAGTCGCGAGCGCCTGGCGGAAACCTGGGTTCTCCATCAGAATGCCAGCCTGCCGTACAAGCCGGCATTCCCGAATCGCCCGCTCATTCTGATCATCGGCCTTTTGCTTGGCCTTACCGTTGCGGCGATTTCGGTTCTCGCGCTCGAAGCGCTGGACGGAAGCGTTCGCGGAACGCGGGATGTACGCACCCTTCTGGACATGCCGCCGATTGCCGCGGTCCCCTTCGTGGCGACCGAATCGGACCGTTCCCGCGCGAGAATCCGTCGATTCGCCACGATGGCGGCGACGGTGCTTGCTGTCGTGCTTACCGGTGTCTACGTCTACGTCCAGCGCGGCGGCATCACTTAAGATTTATTGGCGGGCAGGAGCCCGGAGGAATCGCCCATGGGACGGCTGGAAAAAGCTTTGGAGAGGCTGAAGACACAGGACGGCACCGCCGCCAGGAGAGCTGCCGCCCCGCGCTCGGCGTCCTCGGCCGTCGCCTTTGACATGCTGTCGGCCAAGGCACGGGAAATGACCCTGGACCGGGAGCATCTCAGGTCTCATCGGATTCTGACCGAGGATTCCGATCCGACCGTCCACACGGCTTACAAGATGCTTCGGACACGGGTTATCCAGCGGATGCGTGCGAATCGCTGGCAGAGCCTCGCCGTGACCAGCGCGGCACCGGGTGACGGCAAGTCCCTCACCGCAATCAACCTGGCATTGAGCATCGCAAGCGACGTCAATCACACGGTCGTCCTCGTGGATCTCGACATGCGCCACTCCACTGTGTCCCGCTACCTGGGCCTGCCGGTGGACGTCGGTATCAGCGATGTCCTGGGGCGCGACTATCCGCTGGAGGAGGCGCTGATTCGCACCGACATGGAGCGCCTGCTGATCCTGCCAAACGTCCATGTCGAAACGGATTCCTCTGAACTGATCTCCTCACCGGAAATGGAGGCCCTGACCCGCCGCCTGGTACGGGACGATCCGGCGCGTATCGTCATCTATGATCTGCCGCCGGTTCTGTCCGCCGACGACATGCTGGCATTCAACCCCTACGTCGATGCCATGTTGTTCGTGGTCAGCGAACGACTGACGTCACGCTCGGACGTGTTGCGGGCAAGGGAGTTGCTGGACGAGTGCAATGTGCTCGGAACGGTCCTGAACCGCTCGGACGAGAAGACGGCCTCCTACTACTAGGGAAGCGATCAGGAGTCCCGTCTCCCACGGTCGCGATTCAAGCGCAGACAATCCACCATGCCCGACCGCCCCCTGTACGCCATCTTCGGCCATCACAAGTGCGCCACGATGTGGCTCGAAGACATTGCCCGACTGGTGTGCCAGCGGCTCGGACTGAAGCTGGCCGTGGTCTACAACGAGGACCAGTTCGAACGGGATTTACCTGCTTATATCCGGCGTGAGAAAGCCGATTTCCTCGTTTACGGGAACGCCGACCTGTCCTACACGCAGGACCTGCGGGACTGCCGCGGCATCCACATCGTGCGCGACCCCCGCGATATCGTGGTCTCGGCGTACTTCTCGCATCTGCACTCTCATTCGACGGATGGCTGGAAAGAGCTGGTGGCCCATCGTGAGCGCCTCGCGGCCATGGACAAGGATGCCGGCCTCGCCGAGGAGATCCGTTTCCGGGCACGCAGCTTCGGGCACATGGCCGGCTGGGACTATGAGCAACCGAACGTCCTGGAAATTCGATTCGAGGATGTGTCGGTCAGCAGCTACGAGACCATGCTTTCGGCCTTCGAGTTCCTTGGGCTGGTTGATGACCGGGAGATCTACACACGGGTTGCCCGGGCGGGATTTCTCGCCCGCGACGCGCTCAATCGCGTGCATGCGCGCAGCGGCGGTGTGCTGCCTCTGCGGTCGTTTCCGAATGCCCTGCCCGCCCCGGAAATGCTCGCGATCGTCTGGCATCATCGATATGCACGCCGGGCGAAAGGTCGTCAGAAGGGCAAGGAGGACGTTCGCAGCCACTACCGGTCCGGGCGCAGCGGTGACTGGACCAGCCACTTCACCGACGCTCACAAGTCCCTGTTCAAGTCACTATATCCAGGCCTGGTCACCCAGCTGGGCTATGCCGGATCCGAAGACTGGTAATGCGCCGCCCCGCACCGCGGCATGAAAACCTGACGCCACAGATAGAATTATGAACAAGCCCCTGGTTACGATTGCCATTCCCACCTACAACCGCGCCGAGTCTTATTTGCGCGGTGTCATTGAGTCCGCGCTGGCCCAGACCTGGCAGCCGCTGGAGATCATCATCGGTGACAACGCGTCGACGGATGCGACCCCGCAGGTCATCGCCGGCTACGATGATCCGCGGATCCGCCATCTCCGGCACGCCGAGAACATCGGCGCGAACGGAAACTTCAACAGCCTGCTCGATGAGGCCGCGGGAGAGTGGTTCCTCCTGCTCCATGACGATGATCTCGTCGACCCGACGTTCGTCGAGACCTGTTTGGGCGCGCAGGCTGATGATGCGCGGTATGGCTTCATCCGCACCGGGGTCCGCGCCATCGACTCCGAAGGGCGAGTCTTGAAGGAGCGTTCCAACCGCATTCCCGGCGATCGGCCGGAGGACCTCTACAGGGCCTGGTTCCGCTCGAAAATCGGTCTTTTTCTGTGCAACACGCTTTACCGGACCGACGCCCTGCGGGAGATCGGCGGCTTTCACTCCCTGCACTATCTTCTCGAGGACAACTATGCCCTGGTGAAAATCATGCAGCGGTGGGCTTACCTGGACGTACCCGAGGTGCTTGCCAGTTACCGGTACACGTACGACCAGCGCACCTACCAGGTTCCCGTGCAGGCCTGGTGTGAAGATTTCCGCGGCCTGCTCGAACTCATAACCGGCCAGGTTGACAGCGCCAGCCGAAACGAGATTGCGAGGATGGGCAGGCGTTTCTTCGGCATGCTTTGTGTCCGCAGGGCCAATGCCATCGCTTCCCCCTGGCGGCGAACCCGCGCCCGCTTGACGGTTGCACGGCATTTTGGCCTTGCCAGCCTAAAACTTCCCTGGACCCTGCCCAGCTTCTCGTGATGAATGACCCCGGCGCCGCAGGCGTCAGCTCTCGTCAAACCGAACCTGTCTTTCTGCTGGGCATTGCGCACCGCTCCGGTACCAACTATCTCGCCGAACTGCTGGACCAGCACGAGGCCATCGCAGCCAGTCCGCTGCCCGAGGACTTCCTCGTGGCCAAGCTGGCCTTTCTGGAAGAATACGTGCGTCGGGTTCAGGGGGAATGGAGCGCGCGCTGGGACCGGGACAGTGCCGCCAGAGAGCTCCGCAGCAGGCTGGGTCTCGGGCTGGCGGGCTATCTCGCTTCGGACGCGGCACCGCGGGCCGGCAGGGTTCTTGCCCGCACACCCAGCGTGGACGGCCTGACCATGCTGCGCCGCTATTTCCCTAAGGCGCATGTGATTTTGCTGATCCGCGATGGCCGCGCCGTCGTGGAATCCGGCATGCGCAGTTTTCAATGGAGCTTCGACGATGCCAGCCTTCGCTGGGCCCGCGCGGCCCGGACCATCGATCAGTATCGGTCGCAGGATCCGTCCGCAGAGCGAAGTATCGTGGTTCGGTACGAGGATCTTGTGGCGGATCCTGACAAGGCCCTGACAGCACTTCTTGGCTTCCTGTCCCTCGATACGGCGACCTATCCGTTTCAGCGGATCGCTCAGACCGGGGTCATCGGATCGAGCGAACTGAAGGCCACGGGCGGTGATCTTCACTGGGATCAGGCGGCAATCCCGGACTTCGATCCGCTGGCCCGGTTCTCGCACTGGACGGCGAACCAGCACAAGCGGTTCAACTGGCTCGCGGGTCGGGAGCTCGGCCTGCTGGGATACCAGCCGCTGCACGCCGATGAGGGCCTGACGAACGCCGCCGCCCAGCGTCTTCACAGCGCCGCTGCGGCCTGCCGCCCCCGGGAACTCAGGCGCCGCTTCAGGCGGCTTCTCCGCGGCAGTCCGCCCGCCGGCTGACGCGTTGACGGGCCCGGCTGCCTAAACCCGGAAACCGTAGGCCGCCAGCCGATCTCCCAGCAACCGTTCCACCGCCTCGATCTGCGCCCGGCTGAGACGGCGTTGCCAGCCGTCATCACCGTCGCGCAACGTAAATCGATCCAGCCTCGCGGCAAACCTGTCGGACCACTCCAGGCCGGCATGGCGGCACACCGAAGCCAGCGTCTCGCGAGGTGACGCAACAAAGTGATCGTAGCGCAGCGCCATAACCCGTTGGCCATCGAGCGTCGCCAGTTCCTCCTCGATCAGCGCCGTCAGGCGTAACCACACCAGGGCTGCCAGCACCGCCGGCTCTTCCCCGGACTGGTGAAAGATTTCCGCGTAATCATCCGGCATCTCGCCCCACCACCAGGAGTCGAGTTTGCCGCTCCACCAGGGCACCCGCAGGAGGGAATCGACGACCGCCCGGCCGTCCCGGATCACGTGCAGGAACCGGCCCGTCGGATCGACTTCGTCCAGAAAAGCAACCCGGGCAAAGCCCGTATGCTTGTGCAGGAGCCTGGATTTCCCCTGCCAGCGCAGCGTTGCGATCGCCCTGTCGCGGTAGCGATCGATGAGATGCTCTGGAGTCTCCCCGGGACCGATCTGATCGTGGCGGACGAACCAGCCTTCTGTCATGGTCCTGGGGATCGCGAGCGCTTCCTTGGGCACGGGAAGAGCCCGCGCCGCCCCGGATCGACTGCCACCGTGGCAAAAGGGCTCCAGCAGCCGGGACGCCAGGGCAAACTGCGGCACCCGTGGAAAACGCTCCTCGTAATTGGAGAACCAGCCCAGTTCCGGGTGACTGGCGAGCATGCGGAAAACAATCGTCGTTCCGCTGCGCCCGGTGCCCAGGATAAACAGTGAATTTTTCAGGCTTCGATCCGTCACCAGCCCCTGCCCCAATGATGACCTCGCTCCCGCCGGAGCCTGCGGCCATGACCTCTCGGAAAACGGGGCGAGGTTAGCACGACTGGTTCCGGGTATTCCGTGCGCCGTTGTGTAGAATCCAAAGCCGGTCGGAGCGTGGGCCCGGGAGATCGAGCGGGTTTCCGGGATCGTCACGGTGCGGCGGCATCAATCGAGGAAGTGACGCCATGGGGCCTCATCAACACGTCATCATTGCAGGGGCCAACAAGTGCGGCACTACGTCCCTCTTCCGGTACCTCGCGGCCCATCCGGAGGTGACCGGATCGGTCGTCAAGGAAGCGGGCTTTTTCAATGTAGCGCCGGCACCGGGTGAGGCAAAGGCCGAAGGCGAGTATCTGTCACTGTTCGGACCCGAACCGGACCGTCGCCGGGTCCTTCTGGAGGGCACCCCGACCTATCTGGATGGCGGCCTTGCGACAGCCCGACGGATCGCCGAGACCGTGAACGGGGCCCGGCTGATTTTTCTTCTTCGCGAACCGGCCGACCGGCTGGCGTCCTATTTCCGCAGCAAGCAGGGCCTGAAGTCGGCTCCGTCCTACGGGCTGACCTTCGAAGAGTTCGTCACGACCGGCATGGAAGCGGAGAAGCTCGATCCCGGGCAACGATCGAACCGCCAGGAACAACTGCTTCACCAGTGGGCCAAGGGCCGCTACGCCGAGAATCTGGAGGCCTATCTGGAAGTCTTCGACGCCAGCGACATGCTGATCCTGTTCTACGACGAACTGCGCGCGGATGCGCGCCGGGTGACACAGCGGGCCGCGGAATTTTCGGGAATCGATCCGGCGTTCTACGGCGACTTTTCCTTCGCCGTCGAGAACCGGTCGAGAGCTCACCGCAACGACTCGTTTCGTACCTGGGCAACCCACGCGAACCACAAACTGGAACCGTATCTCAACCGCTTTCCCGCGCTGCGTCGGGCAGCCCGCGCCGCCTACAATATGGCGAACGCGTCGGCCGATCGGCCGCTCGCTCCGCCAGCACCCGTTCTGGCCACGCTCAGAGCTGCCCACGGCAGCCACAATGCGCGACTTGCCGCGCTGCTGGAGTCCAGATTTGGCCTGTCGGCCCTGCCGGAATGGCTGGGCCCGGAGTCTGCAGGCGACGGCGCCTAGCGCTCGCCCCGGCGCACGGCGTAGGTGCCGGCATAATTGAGGCCGTGGGCGTATCGGATCGCGCCCGTCGCCGGCTTCATGTAGGCGTTCCGATAGGCGAGATCCAGCCATTCCCGCAGGCCTCCCGTTCCGGCTGCCTCGCAGGCGCCGCGAAACGCGTCGGTGGCCTCGTCCAGGTCGATCCCGGCCTGATCCCGCATACGCGGCAGCACCTCGGAGCCAACCCAGCGGTACAGCTCGATGTCCGAGCGGTTCCGCTCTTCGAGCGCCGCCTCGAAGCCGTCCGGAAGCGCCAGAGGGCCGCGGCTGGCAGCCAAGTTCTTCGGCGCATAGGCGAATCGTTCGGCGGGCATTCCCAGCCTGGAGGCGAGCAGCACCATGAACTCGTCGAACTGCTCGACCATGCCGATCAACAGGAAGTGCTTTTCCACGATCCGGCGTGCGGCATCCACGTCGTCGCTCCCGGCGATTTTGCGCACCTGGAGATTCGACGACGCCGGATGTTCCAGGTATTCCTCCGGGGTCATCGAGCTGCCCATGCGCTGCACCCAGAACCGGTACTGGGAAGCAGCACGCTTCACGGGATCTCTCAGCAGAGAAATGAACTTGAGATCGGGTGCGTCCTGCAGGCCGGCATGAGGCACGACCGCGTGGCCGGCCACGCAACGTATCCAGGGATTGAGCCGGCGCACGACCTTGAGATCATGGGCATTGGCCAGTCGCCCCGCGGGACCCGAAAGCGGCCGGAGCGCGACAAAACGAAGGGCGAACGCTTTCCGCAAGGCGCCGATCAGGGACGTACCGGCAGCCTTCTCGATATGGCAAAAGGCGACACAGGGAACCCGGCTCACAGACAATCAGTCCGCTACCATCGCCCGGCCCGGCCCGACCTCCGGCCAGACCCGCCGGGCGTATGAATCACTTGCTCACCTCGATACCCGGCGTGTCGGGGCGCAGGAGGTAGTCCTCTCTCACGAGCACGATGCCGTCGCCGTCAGCGAGCTGGATACGGCCCGCCACCTTGCCGTTGTTGACCGCGGGATCCTGCCGGCCGGACAGTCGCCGAAGGCCCTCCTCCACGTCGACCGTCTTGACGCCGTTTCCGCGGGGATTGACGAGCACGACGGCATTTTCGAAGTCGCGCCGGTATACGCCTTTCTGCCACGCGGTATCGGGCCAGGCCGATCCGGCCGCGGGCAGCCCCATCCAGCTCGTCGTGTCCTTGCCGTCACGGTCGAACTCGTCGAACCACTCCACCGTCCCGTAGTGGAATTTCTCCGGCGAGTAGTCAAAAAAGCCGTTGCCCATGAGGCAGGTTGCGAAGGCGTAGCGGAAGAACTGGTAATCGTCGACCTTGCCGATGACATTGAAAAACAGGACCGGCGTCCCGCGCAGGTATTCGTCAGACCAGCGATAGGCGTCGTACAGGCGGTGCCAGCCCTTGTTCGCTTCGAAGGAATTGTCCCAGCCCATGATCCGCTCGAGCAGACCACCTTCCACCTGCTTGTCGTACTCCTTGATGTCCCAGACGCCGTTGTTCTTGTCCTGGTACAGATACCAGTTGTGGTTTGCCATGATCATGATGCCGGGACGCAGTCTGCGAATCGCCCGCCACCAGCTACGGTGTCCCCGCCGCCAGCCGGCTTCTACTTCCGCCTGATCCTCAATCTTGCCACCGCTGAAATCGCCGATGAATCCGCGGTTCTGGAACTTGGGGCGCCAGTTCGAAACGTCCGAATACCAGATGTCCCAGACAGTGTCCTTGAACCACTGATTGTAGTCATGCTCCGCCTTGAATTCCGGCCAGCGCCGTCCCTGGGAATCCGGCTTTACCCATTCGGTGATATTCGTGCGCACATTGCCCTTGGTGGCCCCGGTGACCCGTTCGCCCTCGAAGTCGCGCAGCCACCAGTCCGAGGCGTTTGTGTTGTTCGGTCCCTGTTCGGACGACAACTTACGGATCAGCGGCGTGTTGTAGTCGTTCTCCTTGTCGAGCACCGCGGTGACGTTCGTGTATTTCGCCAGCAGGATATCGGGGTTGAGATCCTTGATCGCTCTGGCATGGTCATTCATGATCTTGCCGCTGCCACCCAGCAGCACCAGATCGAGTCTTGCCATGGCCTTTCGATACGCTGGATCCCCGTATCCGTTGTATGGTGTGGTCCCGATCTGAATGCCACCCAGCCGGGGGTATTCTTTCTTGACCTCTCCGCCGAGCGCCGGGAAGGTGGTCGCAAATACGATCACCCCGGAAATCATCAATAGAAGAGCCCGGCCTGTGCGGGTCCTGTTTTTCGCCTGGGCCTGTTCCATGGCACGGTCTCGCTTTTGCAAACAGACCCCCGATGCTATCAAATCCCGGCCCTCGTGGACCATGATCCAGCTATCGTTTTGAGCACGCTGCCCGCGGCCTTCGAGGAGACCGCCTGCGGGGTCCCAGCGCGCAAGCAAATCCGCGGCAGGCATCATAGAAATCGCGCCCTTGCGTGTTTATAGTCCGAGGCCGCGATTCGGGGCCGGACCTGGCGCTATTGGCGCCGTGCAGCCGTTCCCATGCAAGAGTGCCCGACCCACAATGCTCAATTACGTTTCTCTCCTTTCGCCGGGCTTTTCCGGTTCGACCCTGACCAGCATGCTGCTGGCCAGTCAGCCAGGCATTGTCGGGTTCGGTGACACCTACTTCTCCGGACGAAACAAGCCGGGCAATCCCTGTACCTGCGGGCTGCCCTACACAGACTGCCCCGTGCGCCAGGCCATTTCCGCGCACGCCCGGAGGAACGGACTGGCGGATTTCTCGTTTTTCGACATGCGTGCGGTGCCCACACCCCGGGGGCTGTCCGAAAAACAGCAACGCACCTGGTTCCTCCGGCGCTCGGGCATGCTGCCGTGGGTGCGAGCGATCCCCGCTGCTGCGAGGCGGACGCTCTTTGCCAGGTTCTACCGGGAAACCGACCTGATGCTGGCCGCGCTGGACGATTTCGGCGACTACGAGGTCTATTTCGACGGTTGCAAGAGCCTGGTACGGCTCGAACTCTTGCGATCCAGCGGACACGAACCCCGAGCCCTGCACATGATTCGCCATCCCGGCGCGTACTTGTATCACTTTCAGCGCGGCGGGGAGGCGGACCTGGACCGGCGCCTACGGGGCTGGCTCCAATATCACTCCCGTGCCCGCGCATTCCGCCCCCTCTTGGGCGAAGAAAACTACCGGCTCGTCACCTACGAGGGCATCGTAAGTCAGCCGGCCCGGTTTCTTGACGAGGTGGCCGATTTCCTGTCTCTTATACACATCTCCGAGCCCACGAGACCAACGAC
>JARFQW010000162.1 GCA_029287575.1 Gammaproteobacteria bacterium
GGCTCCGGTGCCCGCGAAGAGGTCCAGGCACCGGGAACCGGCAACCACAGGTGAAACCCAGTTGAAAAGCGTCTCGCGCACCCGGTCGGGCGTCGGCCGCAGGCCGCCGCGGGTGCAAATCGGCAGCCGGCGGCCTCGCCATTCACCGCCGATGATCCGAAAAGACCCTGGCGGGCTGCCAGCGGAGCGCCCCCGCAGGCGGTTGCTTCGTCTTGCCATACGCTCTGATCCTGAGCTTGAAAGCGCTTGATAAACAAGCGTAGTCTTACGCTCGATAATTCTTATAAGATCCCCCTCGCAGGAGGAGTCAGAATAATGCGAACCTTCTATGGCGCCCTCGTGGCGTCCGTGGCACTTGTGCTCTCGGGCTGTCTGTCCGACGGTCACGATCCGGACGGCCCGACCCGAAGCGACCAGAGCACCGGCATCCCCGAAGGACCTGATCCGAATGCGCCGGCATTCCGGGCCACCTGGGACCCGCTGAACGCGCTCCTGCCCTACCCCAATGACATCACCGGATTCCTTTTGGCCTCCGCCTCGGATCCGAACTTTGTCTCTGACGGCACACTGGCAGTTCCCGAGACAGCCTTCCAGTTGCTGGTTGGCGTGGTCAATCAGCTCGACGGGTTCTCCACGACGTCCTCCTTTAGCGCGAACTTTACCGGCAGCGTGGACCCGGCCTCGGTGACCCCGCAGTCGGTGTTCGTCGTGGAAGTTGCCCTGGACCGGGCCACCCGGGCCGTCGTGGGTCTGTCCGACACAACGATCTGCCAGCTGGGGCTTGCGCCGCAGGAAGTGTGCCCGTTCCCGCCCACCGGTAACCCGTTCCTCGTGCCCGGTGTGGACATCGACATCGGTGTTACCCAGGCCATCGACGGCAGCGGCCAGCAGGTCGTCATCGACCCGATCAATGCGCTCAACGGCAACCGGCTCAACCAGCTCACGCCGGGCACGGAAAACGGCTATCTCGTGATCGTGACCAACGGCGTCACCGATACGAGCGGCACGCCGGCCGCAGCCGATACGTTGTACGAGCAGATCAAGCAGGGTTACCTGGCAGGGCTCATCGAGATTCCGGACGATCCGTCGTCCATCGATCCCGGCGCCCTGACGCCCGAAGAACTCCTCGGCCTGTTCACCGCCGCGCAGCTGGCCACCGCCGAGGCGTTGGGCATCGACGTGAATTCCATTGTCGTAACCTCCAGCTTTACCACCCTGGACACGACAACCGTCCTGGGGGCGACTATCTCCACGGCCCAGCCGCTGCCCTCGCAGCTGCAGCCGCTGGTCACGCCGGTAGACCTGCCGGATCCGACCGGCACGATTCCCGGCGGCATCATCCCGGCCGGCACCCCCGTGACCACGGATCTCGTGTACGGCTTGCTCGGAATCCCGGATCCCACTCCCGGGGTGATGGCCCTGTACGGCGGTGTGCTGCAGGACCTGCCCTATTACCTGAAGATCCCGGAGGACCAGAACGACGCCTCCATGATCCAGGAATACTGGGAAGCGGCCGAGGGCGCCAACCCGCTGGATTCGAGCAGCACGACCATCTCCAAATTCAACCCCTTCCCGGTGGCCAAGGATCCGGAAAACCCGACGGTCAACGTGCCGATCCTGATGGCTATCTCGCTGAATCAGCAGGGCGATCCTGTCATTGGCGGTCCGCTGGTCATCGCCGGCCACGGACTGACGGGCGACCGCACCACCCTGCTGGCCCTGGCCGAGAAGTGGGTGGCCGCCGGCGCCACGGTCGTGTCCATCGACGCGCCGGTGCACGGCATTGCCGCGGAAGAAATCGACTTTGCCAACACCTCGCCGGAGGAGCTGGCGCAGATCATCGCGGAGACCCCTGAGGCCCTGTTCCGCATCCCGGGGGTGCCGGAGCGGACTTTCGACATCGATTTGATCACCGGGTCGACGCCAGGCACGCCCCCGGACGGCGTCATCGATCCGTCGGGGGCCCACTGGATCAACCTGGGCAGCCCCCTGACGACCCGCGACCAGTGGCGACAGGCGGCGGCCGATTACGTGTCCCTGATCCTGTCGGCGCCGGGCTTCGACGTCACTAACGACGGCCAGCCGGACTACGGCGCCAGTACCCTCCACTACGAGGGGATTTCCTTGAGCGGCATCATCGGCTCCATGCTGGTCGGCACCCTCGGCGAGAACTCGCCGCTGGCCTCGGCCACTCTCGGCGTTGCCGGTGGCGGACTGGCGGATCTGGCGCTGGGCTCCTTCGCCTTCGGCCCGTCGATCGAGGCCGGCCTCAAGGCCCAGGGGCTGACACCGAATACCACGATCTACAACGACTTTTTCCGGGACTTCGGGAATGCACTGGACGCGGGCGACCCGCTGGGCTACGCGGAAAATTCGGTGACGCCGGTGCACCTGATCACGGTCCAGGGGGACACGGTGGTGCCCAACTCTTCGAGCACCCGGCTGATCAACGCCTTCAATGCGGTGGAGCTGACGACGCCGGGCGCCAACGATGTCAGCGCCAACGGGGCCACGCGGATCTGCTTCATCGAGGGCGACCACGGCTCCCAGGCGGATCCGTCGGCCAGCCCGGCAGCTACCGTGGAGATGGCCACCGAGACCGTCAGCTTCGGCGGCAGCCTCGGGACGGTCCTGCCTATCAGCGACCCGTCGGTGATCGGCAGCTTCGAAGCCGGCGACTGCC
>JARFQW010000165.1 GCA_029287575.1 Gammaproteobacteria bacterium
GTTCATGGACACCACCCTGGGCCTGAAGCTGGGACTCGGGATGGGCCTGAGCGTCAAGAATCTCTATCTGTACGCGCTCTGCATGCTCCTCGCCGTGGACGCCGCGATGAAACCCGGCGATATCAAGCTGGCCGACTTCGACCTCCAGGCCCCTTTTCTCATTTTGCTCGCCTATGCCGGTGTGACCTGGGTGGTGAAATCCACCTTCGATCCGGTCTACGAGCCGATGCGATCGCTGGTTACGCTGAAGAACCAGCTCGTCGATCTTTACCTGTTTTTCCTGCTCTTCCGTTTCGGCCCCCGCACCCGGGACGAGTTCATGTGGCTGCTGCGGGGAGTCGTCGGCGTTCTGGCGGCTTCGTCGATCCTGACCCTCGTCGATTTCCTCGATATGCCGAATCTCGGCATCGTTGGCACCTTCAAGGGCCGGGTGGAGGGCCCGATCGGTGCCGCCAACCAGTACGGTGCGCTGCTTGTGTTCCTGCTGCCGGTCATGATCAGCCTGATTCCCCGCCCCGGTGAGCGCTGGCGTCTGTTCTGGATCATCACGGTACTCGCCAGTGCTGTCCTTTTGGTTGCGACCGGGTCGCGCGGCGCCTACGTGGCCCTCATATCGGGCTCGGTCATGGCCACGTTATATCTCCGCAGATACCTGAACCCGGCAGCGATCATGCGCGGGCTTCTCGTGGGATTGGTCGGCACCGTCGTGGCCGTCGTCATTGTCATGCTGACCAGCGAAGACGTCTTCTTCGAGGTCGTCCGCAAGACCGGTGAGGAAGATGCCAGCAGGGTCTCATCGGGACGCCTCGATATCTGGACTGCGGCCTTTCGCGTCATGCTCGAATGGCCCATGTCCTACGTGGTGGGCTACGGCTGGAACAGCTACGAGGCATCGGGCATCTGGAAAGCCGCTCACAGCGTGTATTTCGATGCCTGGTACGAGCTGGGCCTGATCGGCCTTCTGACCCTGCTGTGGCTGTACTACCGGGTAGTCGTTCGCACGCGCGCGCACATAGCGGGAGCCGGACCCACGGAAGCGCGGGTGCTCAAGGGTTATCTGTTCGGCTTCATTGGTCTGCTGGTGGCCATGGTGTTCGTCCAGATCCCGGAGCCCTCTACCATCGTGTGGATGATCACGGGGCTGGTCGTAGGGCTGCAGAGCTTTTCCGAACCGGCGGCCGGGACGGATCCGGCGGTGGCCGGGTCGCCGGTGGCTCTGGACGGACAGTCGCTCGGACGGGCAAGTGCCGGCTGAGGGGGCGCTTTGCGGATAGCTCACGTCATAGGACGGCTGTCGGTCGGCGGCGCTGAACGCCATTTCGTGAACCTCCTCAATGCGATGGAGGGTCACGAGCGGCACGCCATTCTGATCAGCCCCCCCGGCGACGGGCCGAGTCTGGCCGACCAACTGCGTCCCGAGGTCAGTGTGCATTTCGTGCCGGTCAGCCGGAGGCGACTGCCCCTGGACATACCGAAACTCGCCGGCCTCATCCGTTCCCTGCGGCTGGACGTGGTTCACACCCACATGTTCTGGGCCAGCCTCTACGGCGCCGTGGCCGGCCGGCTGGCCGGGGCAGGCGCCATATTCACCACCGAGCATGGCGAGAATCGCTGGAAAACCGCTACCCATCGCTGGCTGGAGCGGCGCGTGATCTCGCCTCTGGCCGACTGCCGGTATTGTGTTTCGCCGCAGATTCTCGAGGCCCGCAGGGACCGGGACGGGGTGCCGTCGGACAAGCTTCGCATCGTTGCCAACGGGGTCCCCCTGCCGGACGTTTCAGCGCGGCATGCGCCACCGGTCCCGGTCATCGGCTCGGTCGGGCGGTTCGTCTCGCAAAAGGCGTTTCCCGACCTGGTCCACGCAGCGGCTCTGCTGCGGGACGAAGGCCATGAATTTCGCCTGGTGATCGTCGGAGACGGCGTCGAGCGCAAGGCCGTTGAAGCGGCAGTGGAGCGATTCGCGTTGTCCGACCGGGTTGAGCTGACCGGATTTCGCATGGACGTCGCCGACATTCTGAGCGGCCTGTCGCTGTTCGCGAGTTCCTCGATCCAGGAGGGCCAGCCGCTGGCGCTGCTCGAGGCGATGGCGTGGGGCCTGCCGTGTGTGGTCACGGACGTTGGGGCCGTGGCGGCGACCCTGAAGAACGGGGTCGAGGGTCAGATCGTGGAGCCAGGCAATCCGCGGGCGCTGGCGACCGCCCTGGCCCGGTACCTGGACAGCCGGGAGCTCGCGGATGCGGCCGGGACGGCGGCCCGGCAGCGGGTGGAGCGGGAATTCAGCAGCCATGCCGTCGCGCTTCGCCACCTTAATGACTACCAGGGCTGCCTGCGGCGGAAAGGACTCCTGACCGGGGAGTCCCCGGCATGAGCGCCTATGCCGCCGTGTACCGCCGGTTGATCTATCCCGTCTACCATCGTCTCGTTGGGCACGGGGCACTCGCGGCGATCGAGGAACTGGCCCGGAACGAAGATCTGGACCGCAATGCCATGCTCGAGCTTGAGGCACGCAAGCGAGCCGATCTCCTGGGTCATGCCGCGGCCCACGTGCCTTACTGGAAAGAGCAATTGGACCGTCTCGGCATCGCGCCGGGGGCGGCCGCGGACCCGGAGGTCTTTGCCCGTCTGCCCGTGACCACCAAGGCGGTCATCCGCGAACGCCGGGACGATCTGGTCTCCCGGGAACTCACCGGGAATCGCCTTGACCCCAACAGCACCAGCGGCTCCACCGGACAGCCTCTGCAGTTCTACACGGACCTGCGTTCGAAGGCGTACCGGAAGGCGTCCACCGTGCGCCTGCGCCGCTGGGTCGGGGTGGAGCAGGGGGATACCGTGGCGCATATCTGGGGCTCGCCGATTGACCAGGCTCGGGCCGAGGCGTGGCGGGGGCGGCTGCATTCCTGGGTGACACGGGAGGTCTTTCTCAGCGCCTACGAACTGACCGATGACGACATGAATCGCTACGCCGGGATCCTTCGTGCGCGGCGAGTCGGTCTCGCCGTGGGTTATCCTTCCGTCATGTCCGCGTTCGGGCGTTTCTGCGCCGATCGGGGCATGGATTTTCCGGCGCTGACGAGCGTGATCTGTTCGGCCGAGACGCTCTATCCCCAGCAGCGCAAGACCATCCAGCAGACTCTGGGAGTAACGGTGTTTAATCGCTATGGCTGCCGCGAGCTCGGCGATATTGCCCAGGAGCGGCCTGGAGTGAACGGTCTGGTGGTCAACTCCGACCGGATCTACGTAGAGATTGTCGACGACGACGG
>JARFQW010000146.1 GCA_029287575.1 Gammaproteobacteria bacterium
CTTGCCGCGCACATAGTTGGCGATCTGCGCGTTGACTTCACTCCAGACCTGCGTGGTCAGCTGCCGATCACCCGGCAAGAATCCGCCGAACCAGGCAAGGATCTGGTCCTTGTCCTTGAGAAAAAAGAACACGAGTATGGGCACGAGAATCAGGTAGACACCCATCGTGAACAGGTTCAGCAGGGACGAAAGGCTGAATTGCAACAGCGCCTGGCTGCGGCTGAATATCTCCGCGCTCATTCCGGTCAGAAGTTCCTGGAGCTGTTCGCGGCTCACGAGTCCGGGATAGCGGTCGGGTAGCTGGGAGAGCTGCTGCTGGGCAGCCCCCAGCATGCTGGGGATCTGACGGAGCAGCTGATTGACCTGGCCGGTTACGAGGGGCAGCAGCCCGAAAACCAGAAAGAGCAGGACGGCGAGGAACGCGACGAAGACCAAAAGCACCGAAATGAAATGAGGAACACCCCGCTCCTCCAGCCTTGAGACCAGCCCCTCCAGCAGATAGGCGATGACCACGGCGGCAAGCAGCGGAGCCAGCATGCCGCCGAAAAAGTACAGGGTGCCGGCGACGAAGAGCACGATCCCCGTCAGCAGGACGACCTGAGGATCTGAAAGGTGGCGCCGAAACCAGTCACCGAGCGCATTCATGGACGCGATTCCGCGGTCACGGGATTCATGGGCGCAAGAATATCACTGGCGACTTGCCGGAAGCGTGGTGGCGGTAGAGAATTCAGCTCATGGCCCACTCATCAGACAGCCCCGCACCCGGAAGTGCCGCCCGACGGCTCCGCTTCGAACTCATTCTCGCGGGCGTCCTTCTGGCGATCGGATTCGGCCTCATGCCGCTGGCCGTGTTCCTGGTAGGGCAACAGATTCTCGGCGACTACGGCGGCGGGCTGGGCACCTTCTACGGGGACCTGTACGCGGCCCTCGGCCGCGGTGAACGGGGGGCCTGGATTCTGCTGACCTCGCCTCTGATCGGCATCGAGCTGCTCAGACTGCTCGTGCTGCCCCTGCGCCGCCGCCGGGGACCGGCTGCAGCCAAACCCGCGGAAGTGTGACGCGATCGGGTGCATCCGCACCCCGCCTCCAATAGACTCCATCCTGACCCTAGTCTATTCATAGGCTTGGGAGGCAAGTCTTATAATCTAAATAATATTTAGTAAGGAGCCGCCTGAAAAATGGGCAAAAAGAGGGGGGTATGGGGCCGAGGCGAGAGCTGCCTCGACGCTGATTTGAGGATCGAGGAACCGGGAATGGGCACCGAACCCATACTGGGCGACGGGGTGGACCCTTACGAGTCCATCGGCGCGATCGCCGCGGCGCGCATGCCCGGGGACGACTCGGCGCTGGAATCCGGAGACGCGGGCGGATTTAATCCCTATGAGCACGGGTCGTTCTCGCCCGAACGCGCCTGGGATACCGCTGGTCTGGATACCCGTGACATCGACGCCAAGAAGTCCACCTGGCTGGCCAAACGGCTGGCCCGGGGGAAGGAAAGCAGTCCGCCAGGCGGGTTCGGGCGGCGTCGCCGTTGAGAGACAGCTTGCGATCGACGGCCGATGCATGTAGGAAGGAGTCAGGCTGAGTGATACCGGGTCTCTGCTGGGGGTGGTTCAGGGACCGGGTGCTTTGAGGAGCGATCAGACAACGCATGGAGGCACGTTGATGCGGAAGGAGCCGGAACCACCGACATACCCAGCGTCCCGCGGTTCATGGCGCGGTAGCGCCACAGCGCTGGTCTTTCTCCTACCCTTCAGCCTTGCCGGAGCGCAATTCGCGGCCGCGGACCCGGCGCCTCCCCAGTCCGGCGACCTCTGCCCCGCGGGATATTCGAAAAGCTTCTGCGCATCCACCGCGAAGCCTGCCCGCAGCACCTCGGCTCATACCGGCTCCTATCGTCGCTTCGGGCTCCCCAGCGCCATGCGCAGGACCCTTCCGGATGCGGATATCGATTCCGCGGCACCCACGGAGGAAAGCGCGGCCTGGATGCCGGAGCCAGAGACGCCCAGGGAGCCGGCATTTGTCACCCGGATGCGCGGTCTCGACGATCTGGCTGTCGTCACCTTCTGGAAAACCGAAGGCGCCAAGGTTTACATGGGCCTGGACGACGGGCGTCCCGGAATTCACCTGAAGCAGCTCGGGCGGCGGTCGGACTGACCCCACCGCTGGCCCCATCCTGACAGGGCCTACTCGACCGGCACTGCGCGCTGCGCCGCGCTCGCGTCTCTCACGGGTTTGAACTCTGAACCGGCGCGCCACTCGGGGAACTCCCGGCTCAAAGCCAGCTTCCTTACGATCCGCAGGTACAGCGCCATATCCTCCAGGGCCCCGGACAGGTCCCAGCCGGGATCGTACTCGTCCGACGGCTTGTGGTAGTGGTTGCGCACGTATTCGCTGCTTTTTGCGCGTCCCCACTCCGCGCCCCGTCTGCGGTCGTCGATTCCGCTCTCAGCGTAAAGTACGGGCACACCCTTTTTCGCAAGATTGAAGTGATCGGAGCGAAAAAAGTACCCCTTCTCCGGAAACGGCTCCGGAACGACCACCCTGTCCTGGGCCGCGGCAAATTGCCGCAACAGATCCTCGAGTTCCGACTGGCCCCATCCGATCACCACAACGTCCCGGGTTCGCCCCAGCACGTTCAGCCCGTCCATGTTGAGGGCCGCCACGGTGGTCTCGAGGGGAAACAAGGGATGTTCGGCGTAATAGGCCGAGCCTAGCAGGCCGCTCTCCTCCGCCGTCACGGCGGCGAAGACCACGCTGCGATCAAGAGGCGTGGACGCCACCGAGCGCGCCAGCTCCATTAGTGCTGCGGTACCGGTCGCATTATCCAGCGCCCCGTTGTAGATCTGATCGCCCTCGAGCGTTTCATCCCGGCCGAGGTGGTCCCAGTGGGCCATGAGGATAATGGTCTCGTCCGGCCGCTCGGTTCCCGGCCGGTACCCGATCACGTTGGACGACAGCAACCGCGAAATGCTGTTGGTCAACACAAGGGAGGCGTCGAGACCCAGGGTCACGGGTTCGAAACCCGGCGCGGCGGCCCGTGCCGACAGCGTGTCGAAATCCTGTCCGGCAGCCTCGAACACCCGCTTCGCCGCGGCATCGCTCAGCCACCCTTGCACCGCGGCGCGGCCGGCGTTGTGGTGTCCCCGGTCCAGATCCAACTGCGGTCCCGTCCAGCTGCTGGCGACTACCGACCAAGCGTAGCCCGCAGCCGCGGTTTCGTGCACGATGAGTATCCCGGCGGCACCCTGGCGCGCCGCCTCCTCATACTTGTAGCTCCAGCGACCGTAATAGGTCATGGTCCGGCCGCGAAACAGCTTCGGGTCCCCGCTGGCGAAACCCGGGTCATTCACAAGAACCACCACGGTCTTGCCGCGCACATCCAGTCCGGCGTAGTCGTTCCAGCCGAATTCCGGTGCAACGATGCCGTAGCCGGCGAACACCATTTCGCTGGCTTCCAGCGAAACCGTCTCGACCACGCGTTTCGTCCCAACCACGATATCGCTGCCGTAGGCCAGCCGCAGGTTCACATCGTCGCCGGTCACCGCGAGGGTTGCATCCGGCGACGCGGTAATGGAAACGAGGGGCACGGCCTGCCGGAAGCTGTTTCCCTTGACTGGCTTCAGGCCCGCGGCGGCAAATCCGGATTCGATATAGGCCACCGTCTTTGCCTCACCCGGCGACCCGGGCTCGCGGCCCTCGAACTCGTCCGAAGCGAGACGGCGGATATCCTCGCGAAATCGCGTCTCGTCGAACGCGCCGCCGAGGACCGGCTCGGACGCGCCCGCCATCGGCCACGCCAGGCCGGCAAACAGAACGAGTAACGCAGTCGGCATGGGCGGACCTCCAGGGGCACACGGAGTGTCAGAACCGCCCGCGACGCAGCGGGCGCCAGGACAGCGGATGGGCAACCGGACGAGAACGAAGAATACCCGCTGCTCGCAAGCCCTGGAAACCGGCTCAGGTCGCCTCGGCCGCGCGGCCTCCCGGGAGCGCCGCAATAATTCCAGCCCCTTCGGATGTCTGTCCCATTCCCTCGGCCAGCGCCCGCAGAACCGCCCGATGCACCGCGTCCAGATCTTCAGGATCCACCTCGTCGAAGCGTTCCCACAGGGTCATGCCGTCGGCATCGAGCAGCCGCGCCCGGACCCGAAGACAGGCTGCGGCACCGGCGTCGGCCTCGTTGACGATTTCGGTGGAGATCACGAGTTCGGCGGCGTTTTTTCGAGAAGCGGCGTGCGCGGCAGTCAGACCGTGGACACGCAGACGCAGCTGCCCACCATCACGCACCGAGGCTCTGATGAACTCCGGCGCCGGAGGCGCCGAGTCCCGTGGGCTGCCGACAGTGGTGACGCAGAAGGACGGCACCGCCAGACCACAGGCCGCGGCAACAAACCCCGGTCCCCACGCCGCCCGACCGCTCGCGGACAGGGGACCAAATCGGCGGGCGACCAGCACGATCACGACCAGTCCGGCGGCCAGTCCAAAAGCTACCGGCTTTGCCAGCGCGATGCCGGCGCCGTCGGCCTCCCAGCCGGGCGCAAAGAATTTGACAACAGCCCAGACCGCAAACAGGTACAGCAGGCCCGCCCGGGCCGCGATGCCAGCAGTTCGCCGCCGGCGAGCCGGCCGGGCGGCATCTTCGGCAGCGGGGTCAGCGGGCACTTCGGGGTGCCTCCGGAACACCGGCCACCGTGGCGGGCGGACTCAACGCCGAAGCCCGCATGACTTCCAGCCGGCCGCGAACGTCGTTGAGTACCTGCCCCGGGGCGGACTGCGGATCCAGGCCGGCCAGCACCGGATGATTCTTGACCAGCCAGTACTCGCGCCAGCCCTGCTCCACCGCCTCGACCAGCCCGGCCGCGCCGGAATCAGTGCGATCCTGCTGTAAATCGAGGACTGCCGCCGCTGCGGTCAGCTGCGGCGTCTGCCAGCCCTGATGCCGGGCCCTCTCCAGTACCCCTTCAGCCTGGCGCAGGGCCTCTTGGGCGCCGGCCGTATCGCCCTGCCCGTCCCTGGCGTGGGCTACGAGAGAGTAAATCAGGGCACGCTCGGCCGGCTCGTGAAGCCTGGCCTCGTTGTCCGCGGCGTTCGAAAGCCAGCGCTCCGCCTGCTCCCAATCGCCAAGGGCATGGGCCGCCATGCCCGGGGCCAGGTTCGTTCCAGGGGGTGAATCGCCAGCCCCGGCGGCCCGATCCGCCATGAACTCCCGGAGGCAGCTTGCGCAATCCTGGTTGGTCCAGACGAGAACTCTCAGGAAATCCGCCCAGCCGGTCATTTTGGCGCTGGCTGTCACCTGGCCCAGAGCCTCTGTCGCGCGCGCTGATTCGCCGAGCGCCAGCCAGCTCTTCGCGAGAATCATGCCGACCATGTCCTCCGAGGCACCCTGCTCGCCCGCTTCCCGCGCCGCCAGAATTGCCTCGTCGTAATGCCCGTAGGCGGCATGAACCTTCGCCAGCATGACTACGAGAAAACGTTCCCGATCCTTTTCCGGCATGGGCTGCAGCGCGGCCACCACCGTTTCCAGCACCTGCGTTGCGGCTTCGTAATCTCCGGTTGCCGCGAGGGCGTTTGCCGTATTCACGGCGATCGCCGGGTGCAAGGGATCCGGTTTCCGGGCAGCCCGGAATTCCTTCAGCGCCGCCTCCGGGCCGGCTGTCTCCATCAAGGCCAGGCCGAGCCACATGTGCGCCATGGAATACCCGGGATTGAGCTGGGTTGCCTGGCGCAGCGCAAGCTCGGCGGCATCGAGACGCTTCTGCTTCAGACGCAGCAGGCCGAGGGACGCGTACGCCTCCGCCAGACCGGTATCCAGGGCGAGCGCGCGGGCAACGAGAGGTTCCGCCTGACTTATCGCCGCCTCGTCGGTGAGTTCCCCATAGCCGCTGAGCAGAAGGTAGGTGTCCGCAAGGCCGGCGTAGGCCAGGGCAAACTCCGGATCCTGGGCGATCGAGTCTTCGAAAAGCCCGCGAGCCTCTTCGAGAGCGGACGGCGTGCGCTGGTGCCAGTGGTGTCGACCTTTTAAATACAGGTCCCACGCCCCGATATCCGCCGCCACAGGGGTTGCAGCCCCATCGGCGCCAATAATTTCCAGTTCCAGCTGATCGACAATCGAACGGGCGATTTCGTCCTGAATCGCGAAAATGTCGTCGAAAGGCCGTTCGTAGGTCTTCGACCAGATCTGAAACCCGTCATCGGCGCTGATGAGCTTTGCAGCGATTCGCACCCGATCGCCGTCTTTGCGCACCGACCCTTCCAGTACCGTGTCCACATCGAGCTGCTCGCCGATTCGGCGGATATCCACGTTCCGGTCCTTGAATGCCCAGGAAGACGTGCGCGCGGCGACGCGCAGGCCATCCACACCGACCAGGGAATTGAGGACCTCCTCCGACAACCCATCGGAAAAATACTCGTTCGCTCCGCCCTCGCTGAGATCCTCGAACGGCAGCACCGCGATGGAACGATTCGTGTCCGAGCCGCCGAAGCGACCCGAGTCGTATGCCAGGTAGCCGATGATGGCGAGCAGCACCGCGAGCACGACGACATCGATGCCCCGGCGCGCAAGTCGGTTAACCGCCTCCCGGCCCTCTTCCGCGGGGCCGGTCCGTACGATGCCGTCCGGGGTCACGTCGAATATCCATGCGAGCAGGAGTGTGACCGGAAAGCCGGCCATGGCCGCGACAACGACATATGTCAGCGCCGTCTCCGGCACCTGGAGCGCGGGCAGGACCACCGAGGAGACCTCTACGAGCAGCCAGGCCCCCACCAGATAGGCCATCGCCACGCGAAACACCTTGCGGCGCCGCAGATCGGCGAGAGTTCGAGAGAAAAGCGTCTTGTCGCTCATGATCGGTGTAAGGTCCCCGGCGCGGGCACGGGTGGGATGGATGTAAGGTAAGGATAGCGCGCCACAGGTCCTTCCCGGCGTTGACGGAAAACGGGACGCCGCGTAGTCTGCTCGTCCTGACGTGCCTGGGCCTGGAGCTGTCGATGCCTCTGAAGGTTACCTTCGATCTGGCGGACGCCGATCTCAAACACTTCCGTACGATCATGGCGGAAGCGCGCAAGGCTGCCTCTGACAAATCGGCCGAAGAAATTCTGGCCGCGGCGTCCGGCCTCATGGACAACGTCGGAGATATCGAACTCCCCGATTTCGTGGGCGATCGCCTGGGCAAGGTCCAGACCATGGTGGAGATGGTCCGGGACGACGAATGGCAGCTGCCCGAGCCCGAGACGGAGCGGGTCATCAACGCCCTGTCGTATTTCGCGGAACCCGAAGACCTCATTCCCGACCACATTCCGGGTCTGGGATTTCTCGACGATGCCATCATGGTCGAACTCGTGGTCCGCGAGCTGCGCCACGAAATCCAGGCCTACAACGATTTCTGCATCTTCCGGAGCGACGAGGAAAAGCGCCGCGCCCGATCGGGTGAGGGCCAGGAAGACGATGTCAGCCGGGAGGAATGGCTGTCGGCGCGCCGGCGCCAGCTGCACAAGCGGATGCGGGACCGGCGCCGCAAGCAGCGCTCCGGGAGCCGGTCCAGTCGCGGCGGCAAGTCCCCGTTCTCCCTGTTCTAGACACCCTCCCGGCGTCAGTAGCCGGATTTACCGGTCGGCTTTTCCGGAGCAGCCGCCCGGCCCTCCTCACTGCCAGCGTCGCGGCGGACCCGGCTGACCTCCCAGGCCACCCACGAGCTGGACGGCTTGCGGGGATTCACCTCCATGACCGCCGGAGAGCGGACCTTTCGGCCCTCGACGGTGCGCAGCGCCTCCCGGGACGAAAGCCAGGAGGCCGGCACCCAGGAGGACGCCCGTCGGCGGATTCGTCCGGCATATTTTGCAGCGTGTTCCACGTCGGCTCCGATTCGGCCCGCGCTCGATCAGGCCGGCAGATAGTAAAGCACGACGCCCGCGATGGCGGTCCACATGGCCCCCTGGGCCGGCCACTTCCAGCGCGTATTTTTGACCACACCCAGGAACCCGGCGGCGCACAGCCCGGTCAGACCCAGAAAGATCCCGGTACTGGCCATGAGCGGCCCGAATTCCGCGTCGAGGCGGGGATGCTCGTCGCCGAGCAGGAAAAACAGGAGCGAAACCACGGACAGGCTGGCCGCAATGGCGGCACTGGTGCCCATCAGGATGCCGGTGACGATCGCTAGAGGCTGCATATCGGTGTTTTTTGCGGGGCGGGCACTCTGCCCTTGATTTGAGCAAGGCAGGGATTCTAGCCTAGGATCCAAATCTCCATTAACGGACGAATATGTCTATACGTACTGGCAGGCGGTAAGCAAACGTGATCAGAACCCGGACTCTTCTGGCGGCCGCGGCCGCATTCCTGATCTGGACCAGTGCCCAGACGGCTGTTCCTGAAACCCGCACGGCGCTTGCTCCGTCAGACCGGCACGCGAAAATCAGCCGCGTCGTGACGGTGCTTTTCGAACGCCATCACTACAGCAAGACCGCGGTGGATGACGCATTGTCGGGCAAGATGCTGGATGCCTACATCGACGCGATGGACGGCAACCGGCAGTACTTCCTGGCCTCTGACGTCGCGGAATTTCAGCGCTACCGCACCCGCCTGGACGACAGCGTCAAGCGGGGCGACCTCTCGGCGGTGTTTGCCATGTACGACCGATACCTGCAGAGAACCCGGGAGCGGATCGGCTACGCCCGGGAGCTGCTGGAAACGGAGCCGGACTTTACGATCGAAGAGGACTACCGCTTCGACCGCACGGACCTGCCCTGGCCCGAGACAACCGCGGAACTCGACGAAGTGTGGCGCAAGCGGGTCAAGAACGACGCCCTGAGCCTCGTACTGACCGGCAAGGACTGGGAAGAAACCCGCAAGGTGCTCGACGAGCGCTACGACCGGGTTCTCAAACGTATCGAGCAGGTCAACAGCGATGACGTGTTCGAGGCCTTTATGAACTCCTACGCGCATTCGCTGGATCCGCACTCGAGCTACTTCTCGCCCCGGAACGCCGACGAATACCAGATTCAGATGAGCCTGTCCTACGACGGCATCGGAGCGTCGCTGCAGCTCCAGGAGGACTACGTAACGGTTCTGGACGTCATTCCCGGCGGACCCGCCGCGGTGGACGGCCAGCTCAAGCCCAAGGACCGCATCATGGCGGTGAGCCAGGGCCCTGATGGGGAATTCGTGGACGTGGTCGGCTGGAGGCTCGACGACGTCGTCCAGCTGATCAGGGGTCCTGGGGGCACCGAAGTCCGGCTGCAGATCTTGGCCAGCGGGGCGAACCCCGGGTCGCCGATGTCGATCCTCACCCTGAAACGGGACAAGGTGAAGCTGGAAGCCCAGGCGGCCCAGAAGAGCACGATGGAAGTGGAGCGCGACGGCCGCACGGTCAAGGTCGGCGTCATCGAGATTCCGAGTTTCTACCAGGATTACTCCGCGCGCGCGGCCGGCGACGAGTCCTACACCAGTACGACCCGGGACGTGCGCCGGCTGGTGGAGGAACTGAAGGCCGAGAACATAGAGGCACTGGTCATCGATCTGCGCAATAACGGCGGCGGGCATCTGTCCGAGGCCACCGGCCTGACCGGGTTGTTCATCGGCGACGGGCCCGTCGTTCAGGTGCGGGATTCCACCGGGCGCCTGGAGGTGCTTGACGAATCCGCTCCGAAACCGGTCTGGGACGGTCCCATGGGCGTTCTGGTCAACCGGTTCAGCGCCTCCGCATCGGAGATTTTTGCGGCGGCCATACAGGATTACGGTCGCGGCGTGGTGATCGGTCAGCAGACCTATGGCAAGGGCACCGTCCAGAACCTGTATCCGCTGGATCGCTATGCTCACGGTGCCGACCCGCGCTTCGGCCAGCTCACGCTGACCATCGGCAAGTACTACCGGGTCACCGGGGGCAGCACCCAGCATCGCGGCGTGGAACCCGATATCTCCCTGCCCTCCTCGGTGGACACGACCGTGGTCGGTGAGAGCGCAAGACCCACCGCGCTTCCCTGGGACCAGATTCGGGCGACGGATTTCAGCCCGCGAGGCTATCTGGGCGGCGCCATCGACTATCTCTCGGCGACCCATGAGCAGCGCACCGTACTCGATCCCGATCTGGCCTACTTGCGTGAAGACGTCGCCGAGCAGGAGCGGCAGCGCGAACACAAGTCGGTATCGCTCAACATTGCGGCCCGCGAGAAGGAGCGCGAGGACCTCGACGCACGCAAGCTCGCGCTCGAGAATTCCCGCCGCGAAGCACGCGGTCTCGAGCCCCTCGCGACGCTCGAGGACATGGCCGAAGAGGACCTCCCCGACGTCCAGCTCAATGAAGCAGCCGAGGTGGTTGTCGACCTGATGAGCCCGGAGGCCGAGGCCCTCGCACGGAACGCCCCGCCGCCGGGCACCTGAAGCCGCACGGACCTTCCCCATGACCGAGTACGGGCCCCGCAAGCGGGGCCCGGTTCGTTTCGGACCCGGGGATGCCCACCCGCGGCACGTCCGGGGGTACAGCGGCTTGCGCCACACCTCACTGGTGTTATACTTGACTACAACACTACTGTAGTCATACATCAGTAAACGCGGACAGCCCGGACCCGGCACCACAGACCCCACGCCGCCCGATCAGGCCTTCCGCGGAACACCAGGGAGATCTGTCATGCAATCTGCCGGTCCCAAGCTCCTTCTCGGCGCAGCGATGGCCTTGCCCCTGCTCAATGCATGCGGCATTGGCGAGGCGGGTGAAACCGCCGTGGCCGCAACCCGGGCGCCCGCGCCGATTCCCGTGAAGGTCGCCGGACCCTGGCTTGGCGAGGCCCGGGCGGTGCACAGAACCACCACCCACCTCGAGCCCGTGGAGGAGGCCCGGATCGTAACGCGAGTCGACGGAGAAGTGCTCGAGATCCTCGTCGAGGAGGGTGAAACCGTGTCGGAAGGCGAGGTTCTGGCGCGCCTGGACGGCGAACGCCTGAGGCTGAGGCTCGCCGAGGTCAAGGCCCGTCTGGACCAGACCCGGCGCGAATATCGCCGCAATGTGCAGCTCAACGAGCGGGGGCTCGTGAGCCAAACGGCCTTCGAGGGCGTCCGATACGAAATGGAGGCTCTCGAATCCGATTACCGGCTGGCGAAACTCGAACTCAGCTACACCGAGCTGCGGGCCCCCTTTGACGCGGTCGTCACGGAGCGGCTGATCAAGCACGGCAACATGCTGCCGGCCGGAACCGAGGCGTTCAGAATTGCGAACGTTTCGGCGCTGGAGGCCAACCTGTCGGTGCCGCAGCGCGCAATGAGCAAGTTCACGCCGGGACAGTCCGCGGTCCTGGCCATGGACGCCCTGCCCGAGCAGCGATTCGAAGGCACTGTGCTGCGGGTCAGCCCCACGGTCGACCCCCTGTCCGGTACGTTTCGGGTTACGCTGTCAGTCCCCAGCAAGGGCAACGCCCTGCGCCCGGGAATGTTTGCGCGGGCAGACGTCGCCTGGGACATACGGGAGAATGCGCTTCTGGTTCCCAGAAATGCCGTCATGGAAGACGATTCCGAACAGTCCGTCTGGGTTGTCCGGGACGGCCGCGCGTGGCGTCAGGTGATCCGCACGGGCATTGTCTCGGACGAGACGGTGGAAATTCTCGAAGGGCTTGATCCCGCGGACACGATAGTCGTCGCCGGCCAGTCGGGCCTTCGAGAAGGGACGGCCATCCAGGTCCACGGCCATACCGGTGCTGATAATGCATCGCAGCAGGAAAACGTCATTTAGTTCAGACACGTCCTGCATCCAAAACTGGCTCGGCCGGCATCTGGGAGATGAATAATCGACCTGCGGCCACGTGCCGCCACAGCGCTCAAGGAGAGACCGGACCATGCACGAATTCCGATGGCTGACCGCTCTGGCCGTCATCTTCCTTCTGATCGGCCTGGGGGGCTGCCAGCCGGCCGGCGATGCGTCCGATCCGGCCGCCAGCGCGGAAGCGGGTGAAAACGATGAGGAAGCCGCACCGGTCCCGGTCGAGGTGGATGGCGCGGTGCGAGACGAGGTCGTTGCCATTTATACGGGCACAGCTGCCCTGGAAACCGACGAGGACGCCATGGTCGTGGCGAAGGTGTCGGGCGAGGTCGAGAGTATATCCGTCGAGGAAGGCGATACCGTCAGGGCAGGCCAGGTACTGGCCCGGCTGGACGGCGACCGGCTGCGACTGGAGATGGAGCGGGCGCGAGCCAACCTGGCCAAGCTGGAGCAGGAATACAAGCGCAATACCCAGCTCAAGGAACGAGGCCTCGTTTCAGCCACGGCCTTCGAAGACATCAAGTACGAGATGGACGCTCTGCGGGCCGCATTCAACCTCGCCAGGCTCGAAGTCAGCTATACGGAAATCAAGGCACCCGTTGACGGCGTCGTCGCCCAGCGCTTTATCAAAGTGGGCAACACCCTGGCGGTCAACGATCCCGTGTTTCATATCACCGGCCTCGACCCGTTGATCGCGTATCTCCACGTTCCGGAAAAGGAGTTCCGAAAACTGGCCGCCGGACAATCTGCGGAAGTGCGGGTGGATGCGATCCCCGACAAGGGCTTCGCGGGCGTCATCGAGCGTATCAGCCCGGTAGTCGACCCCCAGACCGGCACGTTCAAGGTCACCCTCAATGTGACCGACCCCAGCGGCCGCCTGAAACCCGGCATGTTCGGCCGCTTCAATGTGGTCTACGACCGGCGGGAAGACACCCTGCTCGTCCCCCGGGTCGCCATGGTGGACGACGAGTCCGAGCACGCCCTCTTCGTCGTGGAGAACGGCAAGGCGGTGCGCCGGCAGGTCCGGACGGGTTATCCCCAGGGGGACCAGATCGAAATCGTCGAAGGCCTGGACGGGACCGAGGAAATTGTGGTCGTGGGCCAGAACGGCCTGAAGGACGGTATGGACGTGGAAGTCATCCGTCGGGCCAATGAACAGACGCTAGCGGAAACGCCCGACGCAACGGCGGGCGGCACGCGCTGATCCGCATCCATGAGCCACCGCGGCGCACAGCGAACAGGAAACCCCAGCCAGCCATGAAAATCGTCGAAGTCGCCACGGAACGCCGGGTCACGATCGTCATGTTCACGATTGCGATCGTCCTGTTCGGACTGGTGTCGCTGTCCAGGCTGAAAGTCAATCTGCTTCCCGATCTCTCCTACCCGACCATCACGGTACGCACGGAGCTCGACGGCGCAGCGCCGCTGGAAGTCGAGAACCTGATCACCAAGCCGATCGAGGAAAGCGTCGGCATCATCAAGAACGTGCGTCAGGTGCGCTCGGTATCCCGTTCGGGCCAGTCCGACGTCATCCTGGAATTCGCGTGGGGCACGGACATGGACATCGCGGGCGTCGAGGTGCGCGAGAAGCTGGATATCCTCGAGCTGCCCCTGGAAGCCGAACGGCCGATTCTCCTGCGCTTCGACCCGTCCAATGAGCCGATCCAGCGAATCGCCATGGTCCACGGGGACGTACAGGACGCCGGCTCCGAAACCGCCCGGGTCAGGCTCCGGTCGCTGCGCCGATACGCTGAAGACCAGCTGAAAAACGACCTGGAGGGTGTGGAAGGCACAGCGGCGGTAAAGGTCAGCGGCGGTCTCGAGGATGAAATCCAGGTCCTCGTGGACGAGGAAAAGCTGGCCCAGCTCGGGATCTCGATCGAAACGGTCGCCGGCCGCATCCGCGCGGAGAACGTCAACCTTTCGGGCGGCCGTCTCGAACAGGGAAGCCAGCGCTTTCTGGTGCGAACGATCAACGAGTTCGAAAACGTCGACCAGATACGTGACGCGATTGTGGCGACCCCCGGGGGACGCCCGCTCTATCTTCGCGACATCGCCACCGTGGAACGGGGCTACAAGGAACGGGAAGCCGTGACCCGGGTCAACGGCCAGGAATCGGTCGAACTCGCCGTCTACAAGGAGGGCGACGCCAACACGGTTCAGGTCGCCCGTCGCATCGGATCACGGATAGAGGCGATCGAAGACGACCTGCCGGACAATATCGAGCTGTCCATCGTCTACGACCAGTCCACCTTCATTGCGCAGGCCATCAGGCAGGTGCGCTCGGCCGCTGTGATCGGCGGACTGCTGGCTGTCCTGGTGCTGTACGGATTTCTACGCAACGCCCGGGCGACGGCCATCATCGGCGTCGCCATCCCGGTCTCGGTGGTGGGCACGTTCCTGATGATGTATGCCACCGACATCACGCTCAACATCATGTCGCTCGGTGGCATCGCACTCGCCGTCGGCCTACTCGTTGACAACAGCATCGTTGTGCTGGAGAACATCGTCCGCCGGCGGGAGATGGGCGACTCGGTGCTGGTCGCCGCCCGCCGCGGCACGAGCGAGGTAGCCACGGCCGTAACGGCAGCCACGCTGACGACGATCGCGGTGTTTTTCCCCATGGTCTTCGTGTCCGGCATCGCAGGGCAGCTGTTCCGTGACCAGGCCCTGACCGTCACGTTCGCCCTGGCCTTCTCTCTGCTTGTCGCGCTCACCCTGATCCCGATGCTTGCGGCAATGGGTGCGGGACGGCGTTTCAGCGACCCGGCCGACGACCGCGCCCCGGGGCGGGTCACCCGGGCGGTCGCGTTCGTGATTCGCGGCATCGGCGCCCTGTTCCGGATTCTCGGCCGCGGGCTGGCATTCGTGGCCCGCTTCACCGTGGTATTACCCTGCCAGGCCGTCTACCGTGTCGCCTCGGCACTCTACCCGCCGATCCTCCGCTGGGCTCTCGACCACCGGATGGTCGTCGTGGGTCTGGCCGCCATGGTGTTTGCCGCCACGATGACCCTGGTGCCCAGGCTGGGATCCGAGTTGATCCCCCAGCTGTCCCAGGGTGAGTTTTTCGTGAAGCTGCGGCTCAGCCCCGGGACCCCGCTGGCGGAAACCGACCGGGTCATATCCGGCGTCGAAGCCGCGGCGGGCGCGCAGGACGGTGTGGACCTCACGTATTCGGTGGCGGGCACCGGCAACCGGCTTGATGCCAGCCCGGTGGACGCCGGAGAGCACAGCGGTCAGCTGAACGTCAACATGGGCCCGGGACTGACCCGCGCCGACGAGGCCCGGGTGATCGATGGGCTGCGCAGCGAATTGCGGCGCCTGCCCGGCGTGAACTACGAGATCGGGCGCCCGACGCTCTTCACGTTCCGCACGCCGCTGGAGGTCGAGATCAGCGGCTACGATCTCGCCGCCCTCTCCGCCGCGGCGGCGGCCGTCCAGAGCCGGATGGAAGCATCCGGTCACTTCGTCGACGTGAAGTCGTCCCATGAGGACGGCAATCCGGAAGTGCAGATCATCTTCGATCACGAGAAGGCCGCGCGTCTGGGTCTCGTGGTTCGCGACGTGGCGGACCGCGTCGTGTCCATGGTGCGCGGCGACGTTGCCACCCGGTATACCTGGCGGGACAAGAAAATCGATGTCCTCGTGCGCAGCGTGGATACACGGGCAGCGTCGGTGGCGGAGATCGAGCAGCTGCTGATCAACCCCCAGAGCGAACGTCCCGTACCCCTGTCAGCCGTTGCGGACGTGCTCATCTCCAGCGGACCGGCGGAGATACGGCGTATCGATCAGGAGCGGGTGATCGTCATCTCTTCGAACATTGCCAAGGGTGATCTCTCCACCGCGGTCGCGGAAATCGAGAACATCCTTGCGTCCGTGCCCATGCCGGCAGGTGTGGGGGCCAGGGCATCCGGCCAGTCGGAGGAGATGCAGGACTCGTTCAACTCGATGCTCTTCACCCTCGCCATGGCGGTATTCCTCGTTTACCTGGTCATGGCCTCCCAGTTCGAGTCATTGATGCATCCGCTCGTGATCATGTTCACGATCCCCCTGGCGCTGGTCGGCGCCGTTCTCGCCCTCTTTCTGACCGGCACCACGATCAACGTCGTTGTATTCATCGGCCTGATCATGCTCGCCGGGATCGTCGTCAACAACGCCATTGTGCTTGTAGACCTGGTCAATCAGCTCAAGGCCCAGGGAAAGAGCCGCCACGAGGCCATCATGGAGGCGGGTCAGGCGCGCCTTCGCCCAATCCTGATGACCACGCTGACAACGACTCTGGGCTTGTTGCCCATGGCTATCGGACTGGGTGAGGGAGCCGAGGTCCGCGCACCCATGGCCGTGACCGTCATCGGCGGCCTGATCGTATCCACGGTCCTCACCCTGGTGGTCATCCCCGTGGTCTATTCGCTGCTCGATCGCAAGCAAACCCCAGCCGGGGAGCAGGCCGCACCGGTGGTCGGGGCAACACCGTGAAGGCAACCGAGTTGGCCATTCGCCGGCCGATCACGACCATCATGATCTATGTGGCACTCGCCGTGGTCGGACTGATCTCCCTTCGATTGCTGCCTCTGGAAAAATTTCCCGATATCGAGTTTCCGGGCATCTTCATACAGATACCGTTCGAGGCGTCGACCCCGGAGGAAGTCGAACAAGTCATCACGCGGCCGGTGGAAGAGGCCCTGGCGACCCTGAGCGGCGTCAAACGGATGCGCTCATGGAGCCGGGAGAACGGCGCCGAGCTGTTCCTGGAATTCGGATGGGAACAAGAGGTGTCCGCCAAGGGCATTGAGGCCCGTGCCAAGGTCGACGCCATACGGGACAGCCTGCCGGCGGACCTGGAGAGAATCCTGGTCTTCACGGGCTCCACCGGCGATCAGCCGATCATGAATCTCCGCATCTCGGCTGACCGTGACCTGTCGGATGCCTACGACCTTCTGGACCGGCTGGTGAAACGCCGGGTCGAACGCGTGGACGGCGTCTCGCGGGTGGAGCTGTACGGGGTCAATCCGCGGGAAATCCGCATCCTCCTCAGCGCCGACCGGATCGCCGCTCATGGCCTGGATCTCTTCCAGCTGCGAGAACTGCTGCAAAAGAGCAATTTCTCGGTTAGCGCCGGACGCCTCACCGACGGCTCCCAGCGGCTCAATGTACGCCCTATCGGTGAGTTTCGATCCATTGACGAAGTTCGGGACATCATCGTAGACGGAGCCAACCTCCGCCTGCGCGACGTGGCCGACGTCGAGCTGCGTCAGCCGGACCGGTTCGACGGCCGTCACCTCGACCG
>JARFQW010000198.1 GCA_029287575.1 Gammaproteobacteria bacterium
ATGTCCATCTGCCGGCCGGCATCGTTGACGTAGTACTCCCGGTGTACGTCGTGGCCCGCGGCGTCCAGCAGGTTTGCCACGGAGTCACCGTAGGCGGCGTGGCGTCCGTGGCCCACGTGCAGGGGCCCGGTCGGGTTGGCCGAGACGAACTCGACGATGAGTGGCTCGCCGCCGGTTCTGGCAGCCCGCCCGTAGGCCGGGCCGGCGTCGAGGACCGCGGTAAGCTCGCGCTGGTGCGCTTCGGCGGTCAGGCGGAAATTGATAAAACCCGGCCCGGCAATCTCGGTTGCCGCCACGAGAGGCGATTCGGGCAGCGCCGAGATGATCGCCTCGGCAATTTGCCGGGGTGCCTGTCGGGCGGGCTTGGCCAGGCCCATGGCGAGATTGGTGGCAAAGTCACCGTGCCGGGGGTCACGCGCCCGCTCGACGTTTGGCACGATGCCACGGACCTCCTCTGGCAGGCCGTTTCCGGCCAAGCCGTCCAGTGCTTCAGACAGCAGCCGTTCGATTTCCGTTTTCAGCGGAATGGTCAAGGCCGGATCTCCGGGGGGCAAAAAATGTCAATTCTACCGTGCGCCATGGCTTGCTCACAGGAGGTCGACCGGATCCACGTCCAGGTGCCAGCGCACGCTACGGGCGCTTCGGTCAGCCTCCAGCGCGGCGAGCATCCGTCCGAGAACCCGGTGCAGCGCCGGCCGCGCAGACGCCTGGAACAGCAGCTGGGCGCGAATCCGTCCAGCCCGCCGCTCCATGGTCGCCGGAACCGGTCCCAGTATCTGGACGGCTTCGCCGCCTGCCCGGGCGTACCCGGCGGCGGTTTCGAGAAATGCCATCGGCGCCGTCCGGTCGGTCGCCTCCGCCCGCAACAGGGCTAGATGGCTGAACGGCGGCCATCCGGCGGCCTCCCGTTCGGCCAGGGCCCGGGTCGCAAAGGCCTCGTATCCACCAGCCAGCAGCAGGCCGAGTAGCGGGTGATCCGGACAGGCGGTCTGAATCAGGACTTCGCCGCGGGCGTCGCGTCGTCCCGCGCGTCCGGCTACCTGGGTGAGGGTTTGCGCCAGCCGCTCGCTGCTGCGGAAATCCGTGCCGAACAGGCCCTGGTCGGCGTCCAGGACCGCCACCAGGGAGACTCCCGGAAAGTCGTGGCCCTTGGTAAGCATCTGAGTCCCCACGAGGATCCGCAGCGTGCCGTTGCGTACGTCCTCGAGAACCCGGGCGGCACTGTCCTTGCGCTGGGTGCTGTCCCGGTCCAGGCGCCCGACGGCGACCCCGGGGAACTCGCGGGCCAGCGCGTCCTCGAGTCGCTCGGTCCCCAGGCCGACTGCCTTGAGGGGATAGGCGCAACCGGGGCAGGCTTCGGGTACGTCGGCATCGAAGCCGCAGTGGTGGCATTTCAGCCGCAGAACGCGCCGGTGATAGACCATGCGCGCGTCGCAGCGCGGGCATTCGGCGGTCCAGCCGCATTCGCCGCAGAACAGCACCGGCGCGAAACCCCTGCGGTTCAGGAACACCATGATCTGGCCGTCCCGGTCCAGGTGATGTCGCATCCGTTCCACGAGCGGCCCCGACAGCCCCTCCCGTGGCGGATGTCGTTTCAGATCGATCAGTGAAACCGCGGGGTGACGCGTACTGCCCGGCCGCTCGGGCAGTTCGAGTTCCTCGTACCGGCCGCTGCGGGCGTTCTGCAAGGTTTCCAGCGATGGCGTTGCCGTGCCGAGCACGACCGGCGTTCGACTCCGCTCGGCACGCACGACGGCCAGATCCCGTGCCGAGTAACGGAAACCGTCCTGCTGCTTCAGGGACGGGTCGTGTTCTTCGTCCACGACAATCAGCCCCAGGTCCGGCAGGGGGGTGAATATGGCCGAACGGGTGCCGATGACCACCCGGGCCCTGCCTGAACGGGCATCCCGCCAGGCCCTCAGCCGTTCCCCGTCCGCCAGGCCGGAATGCAGGACGGCCAGCGGACAGGCCAGGCGTTCGCGAAATCGCGCCACGAGCTGGGGGGTCAGGCCGATCTCCGGCACGATGACCATGCTCTGCAGGTCGGAAGCCGCAGCCGCGGCGACGGCCGCGAGATAGACTTCCGTCTTGCCGCTGCCCGTGACCCCGTTCAGCAGGAACGGACGGAACGTGCCCAGCGATCCAACGAGGGCTTCGGCCGCCGTTTGCTGGGCGGGATTCAGAGCCGGACCCGGCCGGGGGTCCTCGCCGCGGGCCCGGGCGTCGATGGGCACTCCTGCCAGCAGCCCGATGTCCACCAGTCGGCGGACGATCCCGCGCCACCCGCTGCCCAGGGTGTCCAGCCTCGGATCATCCTCGTCGAGTCCGCCCGTGTTCCGTATCAGTTCCAGTGCGGCCGCCTGCCGCGCCGCGCGCCGCCCATGGGCGGCGAGGTCGACCTCGTTGCCCGTGGGTGTGGCGATGAGCCGCCGAGGGAGCTCCGGCAGTACGCCGCCGCGCCGGAGCGGGCCGGGCAGCGCCGCAGCGAACACCTCGCCGGCCGGATGATGGTAGTAGCGGGCGCTCCAGCTCAGAAACGCCACGTGACGGGCACCGAACAACGGATCAGGATCGAGGGTCTCCACGATGGACTTGAGGCGTTCCGCCGGCACGTCGCTGACGGTCGCGGTATCCACGACCATCCCGACCGTGCTGCGGCGGCCGAACGGCACCCGCACTCTTGATCCCACTCTCGGCTGGTGCCCTGTCGGCGCAGCGTAGTCGAACAGCCGCCGCAGCGGCGCATCCACGGCCACCCGGAAAACGATCCCGGCGGCTGGCCCCGGTTCAGAAGATGCGCTCATGCGCAAATGATGTAGAAAACAAGCGGAGTTTTTCCACAAAAGCTGTGGATATCCCTGTGGATCATTCGGGGAGGGCGTCCGGGCCGGCCGGTTCCCATGCAGCGAGTGACGGTTTGGCTACAAATTGCCCATGCCCCTGATCACATGTCGTCGCGCACGTGCCGTGGGGACCCTTGGTCCCGGAGCATCCCCCGTGGATTCGCTCCAGCGAGGACAGGGGCTCCCGGGGCGAGGTCATGCCCGGCAGAGTTGTCCCGATCGACCGCATGGCGGCCGAGGTCGCGCGGGCGGGACCGCCGGAGCCTGTCTCCGGCAATCCCACGCCCCCGCCGCCCGTCGTCGCGGAGACCGGCCCTACTGGCCGCCGACCCTACAGTTCCTTGATCGAATGGATCAGCTCGGAGGCGACGGCCTGGCCGTCACCGTAGAGCATGCGTGAATTGTCCAGGAAGAACAGGGCGTTCTCGATACCGGAGAAGCCCTTGCCCTGGCCTCGCTTCACGATGATGACGTTGTCCGCCTTGTCGGCATTGAGTATCGGCATGCCGTAGATCGGGCTGGAGGTATCCGTCCGGGCCGCAGGGTTCACGACGTCGTTGGCGCCGATGACCAGGGCTACGTCCGCGTTGTCGAACTCCTGGTTGATCTCGTCCAGGTCGTAGATGATGTCATAGGGAACGCCGGCCTCCGCCAGCAAGACGTTCATGTGACCGGGCATTCGGCCGGCCACCGGATGAATGGCGAACGTGACCTTGACACCCCGTTCCTGCAGCAGCTGCGTGAGCTCCCAGATCTTGTGCTGTGCCTGGGCCACGGCCATGCCATAGCCTGGGATGATGATGACCTTGCGCGCGAACGCCATCATCACGCCGGCGTCCGAAGCTTCGATGGGCTTCATTGTGCCCTCCACTTCGGTGCCTTCCACGGCCGCGTCACCGAAGCCGCTGAACAGCACGCTGGTCATGGAGCGGTTCATGGCCTTGGCCATCAGCTGGGTCAGCAGCGTTCCCGCCGAACCCACGACCGTGCCGGCAATGATCATCGCCGCGTTGTCGAGCACAAAGCCCTCGAAGGCTACGGCGAGACCGGTCAGGGCGTTGTAGAGGGAGATGACGACCGGCATGTCCGCGCCGCCGATGGGGACCGTGACCAGGATGCCGATGGCCAGAGCCAGGACAAAGAACACGGCCACGATCGTTGGTCCGCCATGGCCCTGGATGAGGATGACGATGCCCGCGAGAATTGTGGCGGCGAGCAGAATCGCATTGGTCTTGTTCTGAGCCGCGAATCGAATCGGCTTTTTCATCCAGCCCTGCAGCTTGGCGAAGGCAATCAGGCTGCCGCTGAAGGAGACCGCACCGATCAACGCGCCGAGCAAGGCCAGAAGCGTGACCACGAAGCCGTGAGTTTCACCGCCGAGGAGCTCGACCGCGGCAATTGCGGCGGCGGCGCCGCCGCCCATGCCGTTGTAAAGCGCGATCATCTGCGGCATATCGGTCATCGCGACCCGTTTGCCACTCCACCACGCCAGCACGCCGCCGACACCGATCGCGGCGATCATCAGCAGGTAGTTCTCCATGCCCGGCCAGGCGAAGGTGACGACGGTGGCCAGCACCATGCCCGCACCCGCCCAGATAATGCCGCCCCGTGCCGTGACCGGGGAGCTCATCCGCTTCAGGCCGATGATGAACAGGACCGCGGCGACGAAATAACTCGCCTGAATTACGAAGCCGCCAGTCATCAGCGCCGCTCCCCGCTGGACTTGAACATCTCCAGCATTCTCTCGGTCACCACGTATCCTCCGACCGCGTTACCGGCGGCCAGCACCACGCCCAGGAAGCCCACCACGCGTTCGACGCTCGTGTCCGCATGTCCCAGCGCCACCATGGCGCCGACCAGCACGATGCCGTGCACAAAGTTGGATCCCGACATCAGCGGCGTGTGCAGAATCACCGGCACCTTGGAAATGACCTCGTAGCCGGTGAAGGCCGCGAGCATGAAGATATACAGCGCGATAAAACCGGTGATCATTGTTCTCCTCCCTCTTCCAGGGCTTCCTTGGCCGGCCCGAAACGTACTTCGCCGGCATGGGTCAGGACGCTTTCCGCGTAGACCTCGTCCTCCCAGTCGATAGCCAGGTCGCCCTCGGAGATGATCGGCGACAGAAAGTTCAGCAGGTTCTTGGACAGCATCTCGCTGGCGTGACGGGCGGTGCCGGCGGGCAGGTTGACCGGGCCGACGATCTTCACGCCGCCGTGCTCGACGGTTTCGCCGGCGCGGGTCAGCTCGCAGTTGCCGCCCCCTTCCGCGCCCAGGTCGACAATGACCGAGCCGGGCTGCATGCGTTCCACGGTCGCCGCGTCGATGATGCGCGGCGCCGGCCGGCCGGGGACGGCGGCGGTCGTCACCACCAGGTCAGATTTCGCGATCACATCCGCGAGTGCCGCCTGCTGCGCTGCCCGCTCCTCGTCAGTCAGTTCGCGGGCGTAGCCGCCTTCGCCCTCGGCCTTGACTCCCGTATCGACGAAGCGCGCCCCCAGGGATTCGACCTGCTCGCGGGTGGCGCTTCTGACGTCGTATCCGGAGACCATCGCGCCGAGCCGCCGGGCTGTGGCAATGGCCTGGAGCCCGGCGACACCGGCACCGATGACCAGCGCCGAGGCGGGCCTGATGGTGCCGGCCGCGGTGGTCAGCATGGGCAGAAACTTGTTCAGCGCGGTGGCTCCCAGGAGGACGGCACGGTAGCCGGCGACAGCCGCCTGGGAGGACAGGATATCCATGGACTGGGCCCGGCTGATCCGCGGCACCAGTTCCATGGCGAACGCCGTGATCTCCGCGTCCTTCAGCCGGCGTACAAAAGCGTCCGCCTCATAGGGCCGGAGCATGCCGACGACAACGGATCCGGGTTTCAGGCCGGCAACTGCCTCGGCAGTCGGCCTGCCGACAGACAGGAGGACGCCGCTTTCGGCGGCCACCTGGGCCGCGGAGAGGAACTCGACGGATTTGAACTGGGTATCCGGGAGGCCGGCCGCGGTGCCGGCGCCGGTCTCGGCGACGATGCGGGCCCCCAGTCCCTCGAGTTTGGCGGCGACTTCCGGCGACAGCGCGCACCGGGTCTCGCCGTCCGCGGTTTCCCGCAGAATCCCCACGGTTAAACTCATCCCATCCCCTCCGACTGAATCCTGGCCAACAGGTTTGACCATACGCGAGTGTAGCGGAAACGCAGCCTCCCACCGACTGGTTTGCTTTTCCGACCGGCTTCTGGAATAACTCGCGTGCGAGACGGGCAGTTAGCGGTGTCATCCATGCTAAGTCAGCTGATCCTCCGCACCGACATGGCCGGCATGCCACTCGAATGGGTGGACTACCGGTGCGCGGTTCGCCTTTATCACGGTGAGCAGGTCGCCTACGAGTGCGGCCGGCCCCTGTTTACCGTCCACGGCGGCATATGCGCAATTTCGGGGCGGCGCAGCCGGATTACCGTTGCCTCGATCATCGCGACCTACGGCGGTCGGGCGGGCCGCCACGTCCTGGGTGAGGACTACGTGCCGCCGCTGAGCAATCACACCCTGTTTCGTCGCGATGCGCGCATCTGCCTGTACTGCGGCCGCCGATTTCCCACTTCCGAGCTCTCCCGCGACCACGTCACGCCCCTCTCCCAGAAAGGCAGAGACACCTGGAACAACGTGGTCACGGCCTGCCGGCGCTGCAACAACCACAAAGCCGGGCGAACGCCCGAGCAGGCGGGCATGGAACTCCTCGCCGTGCCGTTCACGCCCAGCTACGCGGAATACGTTTATCTGAAGGGCCGGCGAGTGCTCGCTGACCAGATGGAGTACCTGATCGCCCACTTCCCGCGGACCAGTCCACTGCACAAGCGACTGGCGCGCGCACCGGCCCTGGTGCCGAACTGATCGGGTCCCGGGCCCGCGGACCCGGGCCGGCCGTACTAATCCACCGACAGGGGCTTCTCGGAAAATCCGTCCGGAATCCCGAACAGATCCGGGCTCAGCGAGTCGTCGTTGACGGACTTCAGCCGGGATACTTCTCCGTCCGCGGCGTCTTTTGCCAGCACCGGGATCCCGTCCATTCCCGACAGCTCCCAGCCGTCCTTGCTGCCGGACGGCATCACGGTATTGGCAAAATCCGTGAGAAAGCCGAACATGGCGACGACGGCGTCGTTGTCGGCCTTGCTGATGCCGAGTTCCTCGTGCCCTGCGATGCAGGCCTCCAGACCCGGCTCCCCGTCATAGGTCATGGTGATGCGCTCGCAGGCCACGCCATCCACCGTGTCCCGGCCGCCGTCGCGGCGGATCTCCACGCGAGGCACTTTTTCACCGTAGTTGAGAACCTCAGCCATCATGGAGCGCATCATCTCCTGTTGCTGCGGAGGCAGCGCCTTGATTTGCTCCTCGGCCTCCTCGATAGCGGATTCGATCTGTTGCCGAATCTCCCGGGCACTCGCCTCATCGACCCGGGTGTAGGTCCGCTGGCTCGCATCCATGAGCGTGAGGCTCCGGTCGGAGG